>JAEYWA010000211.1 GCA_023431385.1 Bacillota bacterium
CTGAGTGTAATAACACAGAAGCAGACAAATAATAATACAAACAGCTTTTTTTTATTGGATTTTAAATAGTGCATTTTATCACGCTCCCGTTAAATAAAATACCATTTTCTGGCTGCTTGCGTTTATCTACATATTATTCCAATGAGAACAAAGTCACGCAATTTTAATTGAGCGTGACCTTGCAATCATAATCATAAGTTAACCTTTATGGATTTTTATTATTCAAGTAAAATAAAACATGGCAGGTAATTAAAACTCAAGAACGGGCTTTAATAACCATTTTATATAACCGTATTTAAAAAGAAACAATTAGTAGATTTGACAGTCCATTTTACCATTTAACAGTAAATAAAAAATATAAAATAAAAAAAATCAGTAAATTGACTTATAATTCACTGATTTTTTTATATTAAATTAGTCCGTTTCAGGTCTGCTAAAAAATTCAGATTTTCCTTTTAAAACATTCAGCCGCCTCGATGAGTTCCTCAGAATGTTTCAGCGCTAAAGGAGTAATATCCGTACCCCCGATTATTCTTGCAATCTCCTGTACTCTTCCTTTATGATCAAGAGCTTTAACGGTAGTATAAGTGTTTCCTCCATCGGAGCTTTTCTCAATATACAGATGATTATCTGCCATACAGGCTAACTGGGACAAATGTGTTACACAGAGCACCTGATGAGTTTTTGATATGTAAGATAGTTTCTCACCGACCTTCTGCGCTGCCTTGCCACTTATTCCTGTATCAATTTCATCGAATATCAGAGTAGGTATTGCATCAACATTCGCAAGGATAGTCTTTATTGCCAGCATAATTCTTGACATTTCACCACCTGAAGCAATTTTACTAAGGGGCTTGAGTGGCTCCCCTGCATTGCTGGAAATAAGGAATTCTGCAGTATTCAAACCATTTTTTGAAAAACTCCGGTCCACATTATTAAAAGTCATATTCACCTTGAAACTGCAATTTTTCATTTCAAGATTTTCAAGTTCGGCAGTTATATTTTTTTCCAGTATAAGGGCAGCTTTCTCCCTTTCCGAGTGAAGTTTTTCAGCACTCTCAAACAATTTCTTTGTTAACTCTGTTAATTGCTTGTTAAGTTCTTCAATAAGACTTTCACTTTGAAGCAGTTCCTGGTATTGCTGGCGGGATTTGCTCAGGAAGTCAAGAACCTCTTCGATGGTAGTACCATACTTTCTTTTTAAACGTGTAATTATATCCAGTCTTTCATCTATACTCATCAATTCATCAGGACTAAACTCGGCTGACTCCCGTTTACTGCGCAATTCCTCACAAATATCCTCAAGCTGATAAATAACCGACTCAAGTCTTTCTGAGATCGAACCCAATTCGGGGTCATACTTTAGAACAGCCGTCAGTTCCTGTAACGCTTTGTTTGAATTATACAAAGCTGACTTTCCGGTGTTTGTACCCTCATTAAGCAGCTCGTATGCCTTTACAATGGAATTCATTATTCTTTCAGAGTTAGCCAGAATATGACGCTTTGCAAAAAGACTGTCATCCTCACCTTTTTTCAGTCTGGCATTTTCTATCTCTTCGATCTGAAAATTGAGCATATCCATTCTGCGGGCCATTTCTCCCTTATCGCCTGCAAGTGATTGAAGTTTGCTTTTTATACTCTTATATTGAGAAAACAGCTCGATATATTCTGTTTTATACTTTTCAATAGTACTTCCGCCAAAAGCGTCAAGGAGGTCGATATGTGTTTCTGTTTTAAGAAGAGATTGGTTATCGTGCTGCCCATGAATATCCAGAAGAAGTTCTCCTATCTGCTTTAGCATTGAAACATTAACCAATCTTCCATTTATCCTGCAGGTATTTTTTCCAGACAAGCTTATTTCCCTGGAAAGTATGATATTACCGTCTTCACTGTCAATTCCAGCCTCTTCCAAAACTTTATCAATCTGAGTATTTTCATATTGAAATACTGCCTCAATTATGGCTTTTTCTCTGCCGCTTCTGATTAAGTCCTTTGATACTCTTTCACCAAGAACTGCATTTATGGAGTCAATTAAAATAGATTTACCGGCTCCGGTCTCACCGGTCAGAACATTAAGGCCTTGCGAGATCTCAAGATTCAGCCTGTCAATTAGCGCTATATTTTGAATATCAAGCTGTGTCAGCATAGTAACCTCCTAAGACTCTAAGTCTAGTTAATCTCCATGAGGCGGACAGTAATGTTAGTATTTTCGTTCCTAATACACTACTTTCCTATCATCTTACAGAATTTATTAACTATTTCTTCGGCAATTTTCTCGGCTCTACATACCATTATCAGGGTATCATCGCCTGCAATAGTACCAAGTATCTCCTGCCATTTTAATGAATCAATAGCCGAAGCTGCTGCTTGTGCCATTCCAGATAAAGTCTTTACAACAACAATATTGTTTGCATAATCACTTGACACATAAGCTTCAGTCAGTATTGTAATCAAGCGGTTTGATACCTGATTTTCTGACTGAGAAAAAGTTGCATACTTATATCTTCCATCCTGCGACATAACCTTTATCAATCTTAAGTCCTTTATATCTCTTGAAACAGTTGCCTGGGTAACATCCATTCCCTGCTCCTTAAGCCTGTCTGCAAGGTCTTCCTGAGTTTCTATTACATTATTTTCGATAATCTCCAAAATTTTTGCATGTCTGTTATATTTCATACTTTAGCCCTCTTTCCTGTTATAGATTTTATTTCTCAAAACAGTAAAGAAATTTTTTGAATGTATTTTTAATATCTTTACTGTAGATGCAGCCTTTTCAATTTCAATATAATCTCCACCGGTTATTTCATAGTTCTTCTGACCATCCACAGTAACAAGAGCCTTATGTTCAAAGCCGTCGGATACGCAAATTCGAATCTTCCTTTCATCAGAAGCAACAAAAGACCTTGAATACAGCAAATGAGGACAAATAGGAGTTACTATTATAAGCTTTGAAGTTGGTTCAGCTATTGGTCCACCTGCTGACATGGAATAGGCTGTTGACCCTGTAGGTGTTGCTATTACAATACCATCTCCGGGAAACATATCAAAAAAATTATCATCAATATAAGTACTTAAGTTCAGTATTCTAAGAATTCCCGCTCTTGATATGGAAACGTCATTAATTGCCACATCCTCTGCAAATAGCTTCCCATCTTTATAAATCTGGGACGCAAGCATCATTCTTTCCTCAATGCTATAATTGTTTAGAAATATATTTTCTACAGCTTTGTCAATTTCACCTTTTTCTATATCGGTTAAAAAACCAAGGGAGCCTAAATTGATGCCTAAAATTGGGAGGTCATGCAAATAAGCTGTTCTAGCTGTTTTTAAAAAAGTACCGTCCCCTCCAAGGCAAATGATCAAGTCACACTTACAACAAATCTCTTTAACTTCATTATCAAGCCCTTCCATACCTTTCGTTAAGGATTTGGTAGGTAGAATAGCCTGTCCGCCAAACTTCCTTATACTAGCGATAAGCATATCAGTATAGGCAAATCCTACGTCTTTGTCACTGTTAGTTATTATTCCGATATTCTTCATATTGCCCTCCAAATGCCTTCGTTATAACGTATAAGTTTGATACATCGTTTCTTATACAGTTTAGCAAAAGGCCTGACTTTTTGCAAAGAATTGCTGTAAAAAGAAAAATAATTTCAAATTACTACACCTGCCATAAGAATATAAAATCCTGCGTTATATTTAATGCCTACGTTGAACTCAGCTCATTATGCGCCTGGTTAACTACTGTATCAACCAATTGATTCGGATTTTCCTCTACTCCTGAACCAATTTTTTTTGATAAGTAAATCAAGTATTCAATGTTACCTTCTGGACCTTTAATAGGAGAATATGAAAGCCGTTTAATACAGAGTTTTCGTTCAAGTACAAAATTTACTATATTATTTATTACCTCTTTATGTACTCCGCTATCCCTAACCACACCGTGCTTACCGACTTTTTCCCGCCCAGCTTCAAACTGAGGTTTTATAAGGCAGACGAGTTCCGATTCCTCTTTAAGTAAATCCAGTACTGCCGGCATAACTTTTGTAAGTGAAATGAAAGATACGTCGATTGACGCAAAATCGGATAAAAATCCTATATCCTCAGGCTTAACATACCTTACGTTTGTTCTCTCCATACATATGACACGATTATCATTTCTTAGCTCCCATGCAAGCTGTCCATATCCCACATCAATAGCAACCACCTTTGAAGCGCCATTTTTGAGCATGCAATCGGTAAACCCTCCTGTTGAAGCACCTATGTCTATACAGGTTTTATCCTCAAGAACGATTTCGAACTCTCTTATTGCCTTAGCCAGTTTCAGCCCACCTCTGCTTACAAAAGGATTTGCATTTTCCCTAACATCTATTTGACAGTCCACAGGCACCTTTGTACCTGGCTTGTCCTCCCGCTGTCCGTCTATCCAAACTACTCCCGCCATTATGGCACTTTTACTTTTTTCACGACTGTCGAACAAGCCCTTATTTACAAGTAATATATCAAGTCTTTCCTTATCCAAATTTCCCTCCGGAATACCGCTATTCTTTTTTGCTAAGCTTATTTGAATTCACTTCATATTTAATATAATCTGCAATCCCGTCTGCACCCAAACCAAGTCTTTTAAGTAATTCTGCCCTGGAGCCATGTGGAATAAACTCATCGGGTAGCCCGAGAATACCTATATTCTTATTGAGTCCCCTGCTGTTGAGAAAATCAAGTACTTTACTTCCATAACCGCCTGAAGCGTAGTTATCTTCAATAGTAATTATACAATCAAAATCCTTTGATATTTTAACCAATAGCTCTTCATCAATTGGCTTGACAAACCTTGCACTTACTACCTGAGTACTTATGCCAGACTTTTCAAGAATGTCAGCTGCCTGAAGAGCTGTATCTACCATACTTCCCACAGCAAGTATGCAAACGTCCTCACCTTCCCTCAAAACAGCTGCTTTACCAGGTTCAAGATGTATTCTCGCTCCCAAACTATCCTTCCCTCTGCCTCTGGGATATCTTATGGCCACAGGACCTTTATGCTTGTTCACTGCATAATCCAGCATCTGTCTAAGCTCATAATAATCCGCCGGAGCCATAACCGTCATATTGGGAATATGGCTCAGATAGGATAAATCGAACGTCCCCTGATGTGTTTCGCCGTCTTCACCAACAATACCTGCTCTGTCAAGAGCAAATACTACATGCAGTTTTTGTGTTGCTACATCATGAATTATCTGATCGTAAGCTCTTTGCAGAAAGGATGAGTATATTGCCACTACGGGAACCAGTCCTTTAACAGCCATTCCTGCAGCAGAGGTCACAGCATGCTGCTCAGCTATTCCTACATCAAAAAATCTTTCGGGATACTCATTACTGAACCTGAACAACCCTGTACCCTTAGCCATCGCAGCAGAAATTGCTACTATCCTTTCATCACAAGCAGCCAATGTACACAGGGCATCTCCAAATACTTCCGAGTAGTCCGGAGCTTTATTACCAAAAGTCTCTCCCGTTTCAACCTCGAAGGGTGCTATACCGTGAAATCTGTCAGGGCTTTCTTCTGCAAAGGAGTAGCCCTTACCCTTTTGTGTATTAATATGAACCAGAACTGGTCCCTTGATTTTTTTAGCAGCTACTAAAGCTTTGCTTATTTCTTCAATATTATGACCGTCTATTGGTCCGTAATATTTGTATCCCAGTTGCTCAAAGAAAATACCCGGAGTAAAAATATATTTTACAGTACCCTTTAATTTTGATATTGCACGTTTGGCCTTTTTGCTGAAATTAGGCATTCTGTCAAGAAAATTTTCTATGTCTTCCTTTGTCTTTGTATAGAAGGGGTCAGTACGCAGTTTGCTAAAGTACTTTGACATACCCCCAACATTTTGTGCAATGGACATTTCATTATCATTTAGTATTACTATGAAGTTTGAAGTGGACCTGCCGGCATCGTTCAAGGCTTCATATGCCATCCCACCTGTCATGGCCCCATCTCCGATCACTGCAATAACACTATACTTCTCCTGCATTAGATCCCTTGCTCTTGCAATACCAAGAGCCGCAGAAATTGATGTACTGCTATGCCCTGTATTGAAGCAATCATGCCGACTTTCACAGGTTTTTGGGAAACCAGCCAGACCACCCAGTTTCCTCAAAGTGTCAAAATCATCTTTTCGACCAGTCAATATTTTATGGACATATGACTGATGACCTACATCCCATACAACCTGATCAGAATCTGTCTCAAATATTTTGTGAATGGCAAGTGTCAGTTCAACTACTCCCAAGTTTGAGGCCAGATGTCCTCCGGTCTTCGAAACCTTATATATAAGAAAATTTCTGATTTCTTCAGCTAGTACAGACAATTCCGTAGTATTTAACTCTTTTATATCATCAGGAGAGTTTATATTTTCCAAGTACCCCACTGTTTTTCTCCTTTGTTTTCTATTGTTCTTTTCTATTTTTATTTTTGCTCTTTTTATTATTCCATTTTTTCTTAGTTTTAATTAAGCTAAAGCGACCAAACATAAAATTTGTAACAATGGCAACCTTATAAATTATGAAATTGCTGTTCTGTAGTGCTATTGCTTTTCCAAGTGCCTTTCCCCCTACAGTAAGGGATGCCACCATAGCTGTAATAGATAACCCGAATACACTGTTTTCAGCCTGACTCCCACCTCCGGAAAACTTATATACAATATAAGCTGCCGCAGTACCGCTGATGACACCACATATATCACCAACAACGTCATTGCAGAAATTTGAAACCTTATCTGCATTTCTGATTAATCTTATGGCATGTTTTGCTCCATAGAGTTTTCTGGAAGCCATTGAGTGAAAAGGTGCCTCATCTGCTGCTGTTGCAGCGGTACCTATAAGATCAAATAATATATTGATTATGATTATACCAAAAACTATAAGAAAGGAGACTATTGTTGAAGCATATCTTATTGTTTCATTTGAGAAAAAAGACATAAAGATAGAAATAAAGAAAGTAACTACTGTAATTAAGAGTGTCCAAACTCTTGTTTCTTTTTTAGAACTGATGGTTTTACTTTTAAACTTTACTTTACGTTCATCGGCTGGATGCTTATGATTATCTTCCACACCAATCCTCCAAATATATCAAAACGGTTAAACCGAATTAACATTAGTTAATTGACCTTATAACCTGGTTTTTAATCCTATAATACACCTGAGAATTATAAAAAAGGGTGGCAATTTATTGAGTAAATTTTGCGGCTTAGGTCAGGCAGGATTTCCCTGATGCGTACTGGAATGTCGCCAAACCAGAGGTTTCCCTTTAAACACAACACCACCGCGTTACCGCTGGTGGGGCCTGATTACCACTTAGTCCACACTTTAATCCCCAACAAATTACATTTAGAACAGTCTAGGAGTTTTCCCCAACAGTCAACGCAATTCCTAGCCTCTTTTGCAAAAAGGGTTTCAAACAGCAATAATGCCCATATATCGGCCAATACAAAAGGCATCCGATCCATTATCCACCAAATTTCACTCAAGGCAGGCTACTCTGTTCACAGCATCTTAAATACCGCATAACAGGTTTAATCCCTAGTCGTAGTCGAGGTGGTAAGTATGAAAACAATATAACGTTCCAAACCTAACTTTTCAACCACAAGAAAGGGTCTCCACGGAAAAGGGGTCAACGCCCGCATGCCATTGCAGATCGCCCCTAAGCCTTAACTCCCAGCATCAGCCCACAACTGGGCGTAGCAAGCCGACACAAGGAACTTCATCGATGTGCCCTTTAACGGATTTTTAGGCCCGTCTTCAGAACCACAAGTACTGACTAGAATACTGCGCCACCCTAATTTCTATCAATTAATAGTGTATATAACTCCATATAACTTAACAATAATCGCTAAATCACATACTAATAAGAGTTGATGGCTTATTTATATGCCATCGAGAACACATTATAACATAGAACACTCTAAAATTCAAAGGGAACTTTAATCCAAATTTAGATATGGAATCAATTATAAAGCCTATAATAGTACTCCCGGACAACTTATATAAATGTGTCGGACACAAAACACTTAGAGAAATACTATCTATGATTATTTCTCTAAGTGTTTTTAACCATCCTTCCACATTTACATAAGTCGTCCTCGCGTACTGTCAATGATATAACTTTGATTTCAGATCTTAATTTGATCTCGTCACCAGCGCAGAGGCTAACTCCCTGAGGAAATCCGCCCTGTTTCCGAACTGTTCCAAAAAAGCTATTCCTTCGTTAGTTACGTCGTTAAGCATTTGCTTAGATTTCTCTAAACCGTACAGAGTTACATAGGTTGACTTGTCACTTAATGCATCACTGCCAGGCTTTTTCCCCATCTCCTCCATGCTGCCTTCAATATCTAAAATATCATCCTTTATCTGAAAAGCCAAGCCAAGATTAGCAGCATAATTTGAAAGAGCGGCAAATTGTTTCTCATCAGCACAACAAATTATTGCAGCCGCTTCAACAGGCGCTTTTATTAATGCTCCTGTTTTAAGCTTATGCATTGTTTTCAGTTCATCGCAATCAGCCCTTCTCCCCTCGCCGTTCAGGTCAATAACCTGACCGCCTATCATTCCAAGAGAACCGGCATACTGCGCTATTACCTCCATAGCCTTGAGCTTTTTAATACTGTTTCCAGCCAGAGCGTCCTTTAGCATTGTCTCATAGGCTAGATTTAAAAGTGCGTCCCCAGCCAGGATAGCCATTGCCTCACCAAACACCTTGTGGCTTGTGGGTTTGCCACGTCGGAAATCATCATTGTCCATGGCTGGCAGGTCATCATGTATCAGGGAATAGGTATGGATCATTTCTATGGCACATGCAAAAGCAACGACTTCCTTCAGCTCTTTTTCAAACAGCTCGGCAGTGGCTAATGCCAAAGTGGGTCTAAGTCTTTTCCCTCCGGCCATAAGACTGTAAAGCATGGCTTCCTTAAGGCTGATATAGTATTGGTTATCAATGGAGATACTGTTTGCCAGACTTTTTTCGATAATTTCAATGTAAAATGCTTGCTTATTTTTAAAACTCATAATTCAAAATCCTTTTCTACCAGATTACCTTCTTCATCCTGAAGGAGGACGGATATCTTTTTTTCAGCCTCATCAAGCTTTGCAGCGCAGTACCTTGATAATTCTATTCCTTCCTGGAAGTTACTTATTGAATCCTCTAAAGATATATCGCCCTTCTCAAGTTTTGACACTATTTGCTCAAGTTGGCAGATAGCCTCTTCAAAGCTTTTATCATGAGAACATTTTTGCTCTGTAATATTTATACCCTTACTCATATATTCTCCTCCTATGTTATGGTGATGTTGAAACCACCTTACAGTTAGCTTTTCCATCATTAAGGCTTATTTCCAGCATATCACCCGGCTTAACCTGTTCACGCCTGTTTACTATACCACCCTCAGAATTTCTGACAACACTGTAGCCCCTCTCCATAACTTTAAGCGGGCTAAGAGCATCCAGCTTTCCAGTCAGTAAAGCAAACTGAGATTTCTTTTCCTTAATAAGCATCTTGTTATTTCTGAATAAATGCTTAACCTCATTGTCCAGCTTCAATCTGTATTGATTAAGCCTATCGTATGGCTGTCGGAAAACCGGTCTGGATCTTATCTTCTGCAACTGATTTTCACAAAGGCTCAGCTTTTTAACAAGAGCGCTCTTTATTCTGACATTATAGTTCTGAAGTTTGTATTTTAGGACTTCGATATCTGGTACTGCGAGCTCCGCTGCTGCTGACGGTGTCGGAGCCCGCATGTCGGATACGAAGTCACAGATGGTGAAGTCCGTTTCATGGCCTACAGCCGATATTACTGGGATTTTAGAGGCATATACACTTCTGGCTACCACCTCTTCATTGAACGCCCATAGCTCCTCCAAAGAGCCGCCGCCCCGGGCAACAATTATTACATCCACCAGTCCATGCTCATTTAGCTTATTAATAGCAGCAGCTATCTGTCCGGCGGCTTGCACTCCCTGTACTGCTACCGGGTACAGTACCAGTTTCATTTTACTGTGTCTTCTATATGTAACATTAATGATATCTCTTATGACCGCTCCGGTTGAAGAGGTAACCACTCCTATACTCCTCGGTAGCAGTGGCAGCTTTTTCTTTATTGCAGCATCAAAAAGTCCTTCCTCCTGCAGCTTATTTTTCAGCTGTTCAAAAGCCAGGTGAAGCGCACCCAAACCATCAGGCTGCATGTCACTGGCATAAAGCTGGTACTGTCCATCCCTCTCAAAGACCGATATATACCCCGACACAATTACCTTGTTTCCGTTCTGAGGGGCAAATTTCAGTTGGTTTGCCTGTGTTTTGAACATGACACATTTAAGAATACTGTTTTCATCCTTTATGGTGAAATACATGTGTCCGGTATAATGGTGCTTAAAGTTTGATATTTCACCTCTGACAGATACACCCGATAGTATACCGTCATTTGAAATGAGTTGCTTTATATAGTTATTAACGTCTGATACTGAAAAAACTTTATTCAATTCAAAGTTTCCTTTCTGCTTATAAATGTCCCTAACGTCAAAAAAAGATAATGCCGAATATCTCACATTACCAGTTTTTATAAACTAAGCTATTTATCTGATGGGCTAACCGTATCGGAATTAATGTCACTATCCGGAATATCAACAGCTATCTCTTTTCCGGACTCATTTTCCTTTGAGTCATCTTTAGTAACCTTAGCAAGTAGGCCATTTACAAAAGCACCTGCATCTTCATTACTGTATTTTTTAGCCAGTTCAACTGCTTCATTTACTGAAACACTATATGGAATATCCTCTCGATACAAAATTTCGTATATACCAATACGCAGTACTGATAAATCAATTTTAGACATTCTGTTGATTTTCCAGCCCATAGCATATTTTTCAATAATGTTGTCCAGCATATCAATTTTTCCGCCGACTCCATCTACCACACTTCGGATATATTTTTTATCACTTCCTGTTAAGCTTTCATCCTCAAGTACAGCTTCGATTTGTTCATTTCTATCATCTTTCTGTATTTCAAGCTGATATAGCAGTTTCATTGCAGCTTCCCTGGATGCACGGCGTCCCATTAAACAATTCCTCCTATGTATATAACATATGTTTTAGTATTTTCAAACTTCAGATTTCTTATTAAGTGAAAAAGGAAAAGTGATTAGTGAACAGTTATGTTTGATTGTCTACGTCAATCTTTTCATTATAACGGCTTACAACGTAACCTATCTACACCTACTCACATCTAACTTCCTCTTACTTCTAACTTCTTACCTCTTACCTCTTACTTCCTACTTCTTACCTGTAGGTTCCCGGAGGAAGTATCCTGTCAAGCAGGTTCTTAATATAGTCCTTATCCTGGGAAAGTCTCTTTCCTATATAGAAGCCAAAGACAACACATATAACAATAAATAATGCTTTTAAAACCCCCAACAGCAGGACAATGATTGCGATGGAAAGACCGATTCCAGCTCCGATAATCTCGCCTTTATGCTGCCTGTAAACCTCGTAAAGTTTTTGCTTATCCATAAATAACCTCCATATGCTACTCAACTCTCGAAGACTTATATCCGGTGAAAATACTTTCAATAAGTACTTTGACACTTTCAACCTGAACCCCGGTACATTCTTCCACAGAGGATTTAACTTTTACCTGCATATCCTCGGAAAGCAGTGGAATGTTTATTTCGGGAAGCACAATAGCCTTTACAGTTATGCTTACGCTTTCACCAACTTTTGTAACATATGCCTTAGAATCACGAATACCAGACAGCTTTCTAGAGGTTGCAAGAGCAATATTCTCAATGGAGTTTAAGGTAATCCTGATGTCACCATTTTTATTATACTTTATAATAGCTTTTTTATCCCCTTCGGGTTTAAAACCGGAAAGCAGAAAAGTCAGGCTCAAACAAAAGAATATTGATGCTATGATGAACATGACTATTGATGGATTTCTATAAGCTAATACTTCATTAAATAGATATGTATATGTGTCGGTTAATATATCCGACCTTATGGTTACCAGCATTGCAAACATTGAAGCAATTGTAAGAAAGAATGCATAGATCGCAAGCAAAACTCGTAATATTATATTCATTATGCTCCACCTCTTTTCCATTTTATAGAGAGAAACTCTGTCCTTTGTATATAACTGCTAACAGTTACTGCTAAAAGCCTTAAAATAATTATACTTCAAAACTACCCTAATATCAAATTGCTGTATATATATGAATTTTTTGGCTCTATAATAATTATCTCCAGCAAAATTGCTTATATACTTTTATTTGGTTCAGTATCCTTTTTAATTTCCTTATCGAAATTAACTCCCTGAACATGAATATTAACTTCAATTACATTGAGCCCGGTCATTGATTGAACGGCATTCTTGACTTTGTCCTGAATATCCCAGGCAACTTCCGGGATACGAGCACCAAATTCAACAATAATATAAAGGTCTATAGCAGCTTCTTTTTCTCCAACCTCAACCTTTACACCCTTTGAAAGATTTTTTCTACCGAGTATTTCGGCAATTCCTCCAGCAATTCCTCCACTCATTCCCGCAACTCCGGGAACATCGGTAGCAGCAATTCCTGCGATAATCGCAACAACCTCTTCAGATATTTTCACCGATCCATAATCGTCCAAAATATTCTGTTCTTCTTCCATTATGCACCTCTCCATTTAACGGGTTAACATATATTAAGCCACAGCCTTAGTCATAAAAACCCGTAATCAAGTCAAAATGCGGTTTCAAAACGTATGGCTCAGTTTGGTAAAATTATATCATTTAAGTTCACATTAATCAATCAGATTAATGTTGTAAAAATCCGCTGTTCTACATACTCATACTCTATTATACCCATCAATAATATCTTAAATCAAAAAGAAAAGGTTATCCTATGGAACGAATAGCGACTTCTATCTATAGCAGCTATTTCCCGTTCCTTTGTAAGATAACCTCAATGATATTGTTGAAATTTATGTTTGTCAATTAGAAGTACTTCTTTATTACTATTTTTTCCATAGGGATATTTGCCTGTCTGGTAACGATATCTACTATCTGTGCCGTCTGCTGCTTGGTTATGGCCGGTGCTTTTACAACTATATCTACACTCCCGTCATCCCCAAACAATGCAACAACATCACTGAAGCCCTTACTTTTAATCAGGTTTTCAATGTTTAATTCCTTTTGTGAAGTCTCAACTATCTTCATCATCTTAGCCTGAGCTTGAGTTTTAGCTTCCTTGGTAGCACTTTGATCGTCAGTTATACTCTTCATTATTTCAATATCTTTGCCTCTGACAACATCTCTGTCCATTTTTGTCTGAGCAAAGTAGTTATTTGCTTCTTTTGAAGCAGTTACTGTCTTCTCTGAATCATCAACTGCTGCTGTACCCTCGTCTGTTACTTCATGACTGTCAACATATACAGCATCACCAATTTGAGCAGAGTCTTCCTCACTGAATTGTGAGCTCTTGTTATAGCTGTACTGTAGATAGCCTGCAATAACTAGCATCAATACAAGGGATAGTACGATAATCTGTTTTCTTTTTAAAAATTTCATCACATAGACCCTCCTAACAATCTGAATAGTTTTTTAATCCTCAGGCTATGACCTTTAGGATATTTTTTCGAAATGGCGTGCCTTACCATTCCCTTCTCAAGATTATGTATATTCACTTCCTGTACACTTTATAACGTATGGTCTTAAATAAAATTTTTGGTTTAGATTCTAATATGTGCCTCCGTTATTTCTTTTATTTGAAATTAATTACTCCTCCTCTGAAAAACCTGAATTTTATGGGCAGCTACCTCTAATAACGCTTGAGCTGCTTTTGTCAGATTACTTCTTACCTCAGCATCACCTGCTCCTTCTGCAACAATAACAACACCCTTAACCTTTGGTAGTATTTCTTTCACAACAAAAGGTTTTTTCACTCCCTGGCTCTCTTCGTATACAATACTGTTTTCCTTGTTGTTTTCCTTGATATCTCTTGCACCTCCTTCCTTGTCTTTTTCCTGAGTGGTGTTTTGGCTGGTTGTTACATCTACAGCCGGTACCGACTCATTTCCCGATACAAAGGTAATCATTACATCAACCTTTCCTGCACCATTTATCTGTGAAAGTATTGATCTCAGATTTTCCTCCATTTCACTTTTTGACTCTACATCTGTACGTTTTATTGCTTCGGCAACTGTCTGGTCAGCAGGGGCTTGCTTTTCTCCACTGAAGGTAATGGCTGCAGGTGGAACATTATTCTTTTTTATTGTATCTTCAAAAAGTACACTTCCGGCAATCAGACAAATAACACATGCAATAGCAACTATTGCAGCTTTCTCGATTATTTTCTTACTGCCATAGCTACCTAATTTTAATTTAATTTTTTTAACTATTTGTGTAAGCTTATTCATCTCACTACCCCCCGATTTATTAAGCATAAGTTATCAATAAAACATTTTTATAAATCATATTACTAAGATATTTATCAAAGCTTATATGTTTCAGTTCGGTGTTTCTTATGTTATTTTTACCTCTATACTGTCCTTATTTACTTCAAGAGTTTTATTTAAGCTTTGTTTAACCAGTTCCGCCAGCCTTTTATCTTCAGGTTCAATGAGCTTTAGTCCCTCCTTTTCCTTTTTTTTGCTCAGCGGTGTATTTATTTCAATTTTTTCAACGGCTACTACAGATTCAATACCGGTTTTTCCGTTTTTCTTCTTTGCCTTTTTTATTTCCACCGATATTTTTGTTATCTCTCCGAATTTCTCTGAATTATAGTCCTCATTAATTTGAACTGTAGCCTTTGCATCTGTTATGCCTTCCAGTCTATTAGTCTCTTCTTCTATCCTTGCAGTCAGCTTGTTCTTATAAACAGAAGAAATCTGTTTTGCCTGGGTCTCCTCCAAAAGCTTGCTGCCGTTCTCAACCTCTTTTTTGTCTATATAAAAGCTGTCGGATAGAACTGCTTCACTTAAGTCATAATTTTTGCTTTTTAGCTGAAGGAAAGGATTTACCACTGCTATCAAAAGAACAAAGCCAGATACAAGAGTTATTATTTTTTTAATTTTCCCTGAAGGTATAACAATCTCAAACAAAATCAGAACAATTGAAATAATAACAATATTTATTATCCAACCCCTAAGAAATTCAAGCATATTAACCTCCTAAGCCATATTATGGCTTTGAGCCAACATTGTGGCCACAAAATGTAATGAAATATATATCCTTTGTCGCAATGTGCGAATAAAGGAGGTTAATTGGCCATGTGCGCTTTCAAAATATTTAATAGTATATTTGAATATTTCGCACGGCCACAAATTCTAGGTTAGTTTGGAAGACGAGCATTAGCGAAGTCTTTCAAGCTAACCTCCTACCTTATCATGGCTGATACATTTGAGGAACTTATAACAACTGTAATGGCAATCAAAAACATAACTGCTACAGCAGCTGTTACACCCAAAATGTATGTCATGGAACCTGCCATATCATTAAGACAATTCGTTATTTTTTTATCCGATATAGGCTCAACAAAAGCACAGGCCAGTTTGTACAGCATTATCATTGCAAGTATCTTCAAAAGTGGTGCCAGGCAGATTATAATTATTCCGATCATTGCAACTAACCCTGAAGCGTTTTTAATTACCAAAGTACAACCTACAACTGTATCTGCGGCATCCGCCAGATATTTCCCCACAACAGGGATAAAAGTTCCCAGAGCATATTTGGCTGTTTTGCTTGTAACACCATCAACTACAGCTCCCATTGATCCCTGTATTGATACTATTGCTATAAAAACAGTAAGTATCAGTCCCAGCCCCCAGGTGCATATTTGTTTTAAAAAGCCTGATAGTCTTGTAAGCTGTACCTTGTCAGATATGTTGTTTACAATGTTCAATACCGTGACTATAAATATCAGAGGTATAAAAAAGTTTTTAATTGCTGTAGCTCCAATTTCAACGAGCATTACGAGAATAGGTTGAAAAACTCCTGCCGAAGTAAAGTTTCCGGTTGAGACCAGAAGTGTTACCAAAACTGGAATAATAGAATGCATAAAGGTTACCATGTTATTTATGATATCGGTGCACATTTGCATTACACTACTGAAGCTGACCATCAGCACAGAAACTATTACTATGTAACATACAAAAAAGGCCAGTTCCCCTACGCTTTCACTTAAAAAAGAATTTTGGAGATTCTTTAGTATGGCACAAATTATCGCAAGAATAACTATTTTTAGTAGAATGTCAAAATTAAGGAATACTTCCTCAAGCAAGTACTTAATTGCCTTGTTCAGGAGACTCTTAGGGCTGAAATCTAATTCTCCCTTTGCAGCACTGCTAATAATCTCTTCAGGATTGAATTCAGGGAATAATTTTTTTGTATCATCGTTATAAAACTGCCTTAGGCTGTCATTTATTACAGCACTATCATTGGACCGGAGCTGTTCGTTTATTATATTTGATGTATCATCCACAGAATTCAGTTCAGCAGATTTAGCAGTACTTGGTTTTGTTGACGTTGCTTCTGCAGAACTTGCATCCGATCTATTCGCATCGGATGAACTAGTATCAACCGCAATTACTCCAATTGGAGTAAATAGACAGAATAGTATTACAATTAATAATACAATTGCTTTTACTTTATTCACTTTAATAGCTATTTTCGAATCTGTTTTCCTTGGCATATTAACCTCCCAAGCTGCTGAAGTGGCCTCGATAACTTAGTGGCTTTGACACTTTAGAATTCCCTTTTACGGCATTAGCTTAACAACCAGGTCCAGAAGGGAGGATATTATCGGAACCGCAAGAATCACAATAGTTACTTTCCCAGCCAGTTCAATTTTTGATGCAATTGAAGTTTCTCCGGCATCCTTGCATACCTCGGCTCCAAACTCGGCAATATATGCAATACCAACTATTTTCAATAGAATGGTTATGTATGTGGTATCTATATCAGCCTTTTTGCTGAAGGCTTTTATAAAATCAATAACCGATGTAAGCTTGACCACAATAATTATAAATATCAGCAGCCCTGTTACTATGCTGACCTGCAGTGCGATTTCAGGCTTCTGCTGTTTGATTGTAACCGATAATATAACGGCTACAATGCCAATGCAGACTATTTGAAGTATATCCATAGCATCTGTACCCTCATAAATTTCACCTTAAGTTCTTGTTTATTACTCACAGTTCTCCATAATTAATGTATTAAAACTGAAACATGGTTTTTACGGCTGCAAACAGACCTGCTATTTCCTTTGAAACCATCATTAGCACTACAACAATGCCGGCCAGTGTTGTCATCATAGCCTGTTCTTCCCTTCCGGACCTTATAAGCACCTGATTAAGTACTGATACAAGAATTCCTATGGCTGCTATTTTAAAGATTAAATCCACACTCATTGCTACCTCCTTAGCTGCAATGCAGCTTTATAAATATGAGACCACATTGTAAAACAACTATATTAAAACAATATAACTGTTATAGCTAAACCGCTTAAAACCCCGAGGCTCCTATACATTTTTTCGTTCTTACGCTTCATTTCCTCGGATTTTACTTCCTGAAGCTTAAGCTGAGAGGTAACAAGTTTAATGTTATTTAGCTGTCCTTCAAGATCAGAGCTTCCCAGCATTTTACCAAAGGTAACAAGAATCTCCTTGTCCTCTTTATTTAATGATAATTTTATATAATTTTCATTAACAGCATTCTCCCAGGCTTTATCCGCTGTTACTCCACCAGCTACCAAATTTTCAGCTGCAGCTTTAAAGATTATAGCTGCCGTCAGATTGGAGTTTTGATATATTCTAAGGAAAGCCTCATACAGCAGATTTGACAAATAACTTATTTCATTTTCAAACATTTGAAATAAAGCCTGTAATTCACGAAGGGTTCTGGGTCGTTTAGCACAATCTGCCGCTAAAGAAAACCCTATCAGGCTTGTTGCACCTACTAGTGCTGCTGCACCTATTATTTTAAAAATCATCAGCAACACCTCCTATAAATGACCGCTAATTGCGAATCAATCACTTCCTCAAGAGTTCCCGGGCCGTTGTTGGAACTAAGTACAATATATCTTTCAAAGGTTCCTGCTTTTATAAGAGCAAGAAGCTCTTCGCGCATCTTCAACTCTGAAATATTGTATCCGTGAGCCGAAGCTATAATTTTCACCCCCGAATTAAGCACCTTCATAATGGCATCCTTATCACCCCGGGTACCGATTTCATCGGTTATGATAATATTTGGCGACATACTTCTCAGAAGCATTTCCATCCCAGGAGCCTTTGGACAGCTATCCATTACGTCTGTCCTGAAACCGACATCATTTTGCGGAATTCCTTTACTGCATGCTGCAATTTCAGATCGTTCATCAACTATACCAATTTTCAAGCCCACAAAATCAAGCTCTTCCAGACCATTGCTCAAATTTTTGGAGACATCTCTCAGAATCGTTGTTTTTCCACACTGGGGAGGGCCGATTATCAGGGTATTATATATGTCATTATTGTTTTTTATTATGTACCTTATCAGATGGCTGGAGCAGCCGGAGATTTCTTTTGCTACTCTGATGTTTAATCCATTGAAATCTTTTATATTTCTGATCTGTCCCTCCTGAAGTATCACCCGGCCGCTAAGACCTACCCTATGCCCTCCCTTGAGGGTTATAAACCCGGATTTGATCTCGTCCTGAAAGGCATATACGGAATTTTCACTCATTAATTCAACGGACTTAATTATTTCACTTTGTGTAACAATATAAGCAGCTTTTGAATCCTTTGATAATTCTCCGTCAGCTGTTACAAACAAATCTCTATTCCTGTAATAAGCCATCAAAGGTTTTCCCGCTCTCATTCGTATTTCCTGAAGATTGTCCAACTTCTCTGTATCCATCTTCATTAGAATTACCTTTATGCTTTGTATCAAATAGGGCATAATGTCATTTTGAACCCCTTTAATCATATGTATACATCTCCTAAATTAAGTTATTTATAACGCCTCAATTCAAAGTAAATTTCCCGGTTGTAGAAAAATTTACTCACATTAGCAGCGTTTCAACAAGGCAAGAGATATCCTCACCGCCTGAAAGCCAGATGGCAATCCACTACTTAATAGAAGCGAGGGATATTTTTTTAGCCTTGTTATATATATTAGGCTTTGTCCAAGTTTATGACATAAAAAATTTTAGAAGAAAAAAGGACACATCAGCCTAAGCTGTGCATCCATTATTATTCTGAAATTCACTTATATATTTTAACTAAAAGCTCTTAAATTAGTCTTTATGACTTCATTTAATTTATCTTCCAGTTGGAAGTTTTTATCATATACCCCTTTTTTCCAGTCTGGTTGTAATTTATCCAACTACTTATTGTTTATATAAGCTGTAAAAACTGTTGCTTATTTTAGCGACACCTTGTCTTTCATATTCCTTGAGGTTATATGGAACAGGACACAAACCATAACTATTTCAAAAATATATCCTCCAAGACCAATAATTACACTTGTTGGCTGTGCTCCATTAATAGTTTCCAACAAATAGCCGAACATATTTTTAGAGGTTATAGATGTACTGATTGTATCTAAAAAATTCATCTCCACTGAGAGTGGAACAAAAATAGTGAGTACGGCCTCTAATATTTGCAATATTATATTAGTGACAATGTATATCAGAAATGCACCTGCAACACCTAAGTGGTGGAAGGTTGACCTGTTTGAGATTGTTATTGCAAAGAAAATCTGACATAGAAAATACAGAGTTGCCAGCAAAGCTACCGGAATTATATAATAAATTCCTTTATCCAATCCCAATTTTGTCAATTCTCCAACTATTATCGATAATTCCCCCATAACTCCCAAACCGTACATACTGGTATATAAAGCCCCTATACTTACACCATAACTCAATATCATCCAAAAAAATGAAACTATAGTTTTTGAAGTTAATAGCTTATAAGGCTTAACAGGCAGTGTAAACATAAGATACCCTTCATTTGAAAAAAGGTTTTTATAGAATCTCATAACTATGATTACAAAGGTTATGACTGAAACTGCAATACCCAATAGCAGTAGTAATGCTGACGTAGTTACCTGAAACCATTTAATATTTAATGCCTTTGCTGAAAGTACCATTCCCGCAAAAATAAGTGTAATCAAATAAAAGAACGGAATGATACGGGCAGTATCTTTAAATTCATATTTCAATAATTTGGTTAACATTTAAATACCTCCTCAAATATTTCTACTACCGGCCTACCATTTTTTTCACGTATATTATCCACAGTATCGTCAATCAATATTCTACTGTCTCCGATCATAATAACTCTATCAAAAATTCTTTCGACGTCATTAATCAGGTGTGTTGATATAAGTACTACTGCATCTTCTGAGTAATTGTTGAGAATTATATCAAGCATTGCTTTTCTGGAAGCCGGATCCAATCCTCCCAATGGTTCATCAAGCAAATAAATTTTTGCTTTTCTGGACATTACAAGTATGAGCTGAACCTTTTCCTGCATACCTTTAGACATACTCTTTATTTTCTGATTGGCGTCAAGCTTAAACTGCTTCAACATCTCTTCAGCTTTATTTCTGTCAAAATCCGTATAGAAATCCTCGAATAAATCCAGTGCATCCTTCGGTCTATAATTATCGGGTAAATAGGTTTTCTCCGGAAGGTAGGATATTATAGCTTTTGTGTATTCACCGGGTTCATTTCCATCAATCAAAACCTTCCCGCTGTAATCATTAATTAAACCTGCAATTATTTTTATTACAGATGTTTTTCCACAGCCATTTGGCCCTAGAAGACCTATAATCGTTCCTTTTTCAATTGATAGAGATACGTTATTTAAAACTACTTTTGAACCATAAATCTTTTTTAGTGAGTCTATTTGAATTATATTGTTCATTCTTCAGCTTCCTCCTTTTTTGGATTTGATTTGTTTGCAACTATATTCACAATTTCTTCATTTTTAAATCCTAGCTTTTGCATGGCGTTGTAATATTTATCAGTATACTCGTTAGCCATTTCATGTCTGGCCTGCAAAATCTTTTGCTGGTCCTGTGAAACAAACCTTCCCGAAGTTCTTTCGGAATAAAGCAGACCAGCTCTCTCAAGTTCAGCTAAAGCTCTTTGTATAGTATTCGGATTTACTGAAAACTCCACTGCCAAGTCCCTTACAGACTGTAGCCTTTGCCCTGGCTCCCACACACCTGATGCAATTTTAAGTTTGACATCATCCATAATTTGAAGATATATCGGAACATTTGATGAAAAATCGTTCGCCATTGTTAACACCTCTTTACTAATTCCATAATCTTGTCCTGTTTATTCGGTTCTTTAACGTTCTCTTTTATCAAAAGGATTATTTTTATTGACCTTATCCCAGGTTATATTAAATTTGCCTTTATGATTCTCTCCTGTAGCTGTAATTTTATATTTTCCAGGTTTATCAATATGGAGTTTAAAATCAGAGGTCGGAATCTCCTTTCCCTCATATATGTTTTCACTTTCTTCACTCTTTGATTTTTTACCACTCTTAGCTTCAGTTTCCCTGACAACAGTAAGTCCAAGCTTTCCTTCTTTAGATACTATTGAAACGTCTACTTCGTATTCTTCACCTTCCTCTATATTAAACACTGATGTCTTATACCCATTGAATTTTTCATATGACATTGACATCTTTGAAAATGTACTTATTTCCACAGATTTAGTCGCTGAGTAACTGCCATAAGTACAGCCTGAAATCAAAGCAAGTGAAAGAATCAGTGTAAACATAACCCATATTTTAATTTTCATAATATTATTCCCTCTCTTGTTAAATTGTATTATTGTATTAATCTCTTAATACAATAATACAATTATGCTTTTATATTGTCAATAATAAAAAGCATAAGAATTGATAATTATTTATATAGTACAAAAAATCCAATAAGAGAGTATCTTACTGGATTTTTTATTTTAATAAATGAAATTCCATGCAAAAAAAACTGCCAACCAACAGGTCAGCAGTCTTTAATTTAATAATTATTCTTTATCATGATCATGATTACAACCACAGTCGCAGTCATCATCTTCACAGTCGCAGTCACAATCCCATTCCAGTTCAATTTTCTTGTGGCAATGGGGACACTCTATTGACTCAGCATCTTCATCGATTAGGTCAAGGTCAACTTCCATTTCTTCACCACAGTAGGGGCATTCTATTTCCTGGAATTCCATCTCATCTTCATCTTCATACACTATCTTTTCGAGTTCGGCAAGATCCTCATCAATACCATCAACCTGCTCGCACATCTCGTCCTGAATTTCCTCAACGTCCTCAATTGCAAGGGCAATGTCATCCAAAACATCAATGATAGCGGTAAAAAGCTTGCCTTCATTTGTTGTCTCATCAATTTTCATACCCTCTGCCAAGCCTTTTATGAAAGCAACACGTTCACTAATGTAACTCATAATCCTACCTCCTCATTTTTAGTTGAGTTATGTTTATTTATTGACTCTTTCCATGTACTCATTTGTTCTAGTGTCAATTCTGATTATATCTCCAGTATTGACAAAAAGGGGAACTTTTATTACAGCACCTGTTTCAACAGTAGCAGGTTTGGTGGCACCGGTAGCAGTATCACCCTTAAAGCCAGGGTCAGTCTGGGTAACTTCGAGCTCAACAAAAGTAGGTGGTTCAATACCAAATACATTTCCTTTGTGTGAGAGTATTCTTACTACTTCATTTTCCTTTACAAGATCAAGAGTGTTTCCTATTGAGGCCTTGTTTATGGGTATCTGCTCATAGGATTCAACATCCATAAAGTAGTACAAATCTCCATCATTGTAGAGATACTGCATATCTTTTCTCTCAATGTGAGCTTTTGGCATCTTATCTGTTGGGTTAAAAGTTCTTTCAACTGTAGCACCTGTAACAATATTTTTCAGCTTTGTTCTAACAAAAGCAGCTCCTTTTCCGGGTTTAACGTGCTGAAATTCAACTACCTGAAAGATATTATTATCCAATTCAAAAGTTACGCCGTTTTTAAAATCACCTGCTACTATCATATCTTACCTCCATGATATAAATAAATATACGTTTTATAAATTAAAAAATTCCATAAAAACTTATTATGTTTAATTCTATCCTAGATTATATTAAATTAATTTTTCATATAAGGCAAGAGAAATTTTCATTTTGATGGTTTAATATAGTATTTTACTTCCTTTTATTCTTAGTTTCCGGCAGGAATATAAACTTTATCTGTTATTACAAAATAATTATATCTTTTGGGGCTTTTGTCAAAATCTGAGGGTTATTGCCTCTAATAATAATAGTATCTTCAATTCTGACTCCCCCTAAACCCTCAACATATATTCCAGGTTCAACAGTTACTGCCATATTGTTTTCTAGAACCTTATCCCCGCCAATTGATAGTCTGGGGTTCTCATGTATTTCAAGACCCAAACCATGTCCAAGACCATGCCCGAACTTCCCTTCAAAACCTTTGGAATAAATTATGTCACGCGCTATTTTATCTACTTCCTTGCCTGTTCTTCCACTAATTGCCCCTTTTTCCGAGGTAAGCTGAGCCTCTAATACTATATTGTAGATGTCAAGCAGCTTTTTGTCAGGTTGACCGAGAAACACCGTTCTAGTTATATCTGAACAATAATGGTTATACAGAGCTCCAAAATCAAGGGTAATTGCATCACCCAACTTAAGCTTTTTATCGGAAGCTACACCGTGTGGCATTGAGGATCTGAGCCCTGAGGCAACTATTGTTTCAAAAGAGGGGCCGGTGGCTCCAAGCTTTTTCATTCTATATTCCAGCTCAGCTGCAACATCAAGTTCGGTAATACCGGGTTTTATCAGTGGGAGTACCTGCATTAGAGCTTCATCAGCTATTTTTACTGCCTGAGCAATAATTTCTATTTCCTGCTCATCTTTTATACTTCGCATTTCGTCAACAGCTAAGCCAATACCTTTTATTTCAATATTGCTTAACTTGTTTTTCAGGACACTGTATGAAGAGTAGCTGACAGAATGATCCTCAAATCCGAGAGTTTTTACCTGCTCCGAATTTAATATTTCATTGATGGAATCATTTATGTCAGGCTTATGCTGTACGATTTCAAACAAAGGTGCCTGTCTTTTTGATTGCTCCATGTATCTGAAATCTGTAAGCAGGTAAGCTTTTGTAGCAGTTATCAGCAGGTTTGCAGATGTACCTGTAAAGCCTGACAAATACATGTAGCTTTCTCTTTTTGTTATCAGTGCAGAAGCAAGCTTCATTTCATTTAGTTTTGTTCTGAATTTGTTAAGCCTGTTTTCTAGATTTTCTATATTATACATTTGGCTTCCTCCAAAATCCCTGTATCTATGATAAATTCACAAATCCTGATTTATATTAATTAATTGTTTATTATTTGTATCCTTACAAATAACTCAGTTAACATATACTGCCTACAGGTTTGCTGCTGCATGCAAAGCAAGAATATAACTCATTTTACCAAACCCGCAGATTTGTCCGACGCAAACAGGTGCAATTACTGAGGTATGTCTGAATTCTTCTCTGCTATGTATGTTTGAGAGGTGAATCTCAATTGTCGGAAGCTCGATAGCCTTGATAGCATCCCGTATGGCTATACTGTAATGTGTATACGCACCAGCATTTATTATTACCGTTTCATAAACACCTCTTGCCGCATGAAGCCTGTCAATAATTTCTCCCTCATGGTTGCTTTGAATGAAGTCTGTTTCAAGACCAAGCTGTTCTGAAGTGATATTCACAGCTTTTGCTATATCCAGCAATGTTTCACTTCCATACACGGCTTTTTCACGAGTCCCCAGCAAATTAAGATTTGGGCCGTTTATAACAAGAACTTTTTTCATTTTTGTTAACCTCCTCAAAATAATTAGTATAGAACCCCGGCAGCCTTGGAGTTAGTTTCACTCATACTTCTCTTTTGCCTTCTGGTAGATTTTTTTCATTTCCAGAGCATCCTCTGCCATTTTTCCTCTTGACTCACAGATTATTACTGGCTCCATTTTTCTCTTTACCAATATTGGGGCCAGATGCTCAAACTCAGGACCAAATTGTGTATCGGAGAAGTTCCAGTGTCTCTTTTCCCCGCCTTTTGAAAACTCAATCCTGCTGAAGTGGCAGTGTATGTTTTTTGTTCTTTCCTTCCCGATTGAGTTTTCGATTATATCTATTACCTCTGCAAAGTCCTCTTCAGAATTAAGCCTTCCCAGGCCACGGGCGTGCACATGCCCAAAGTCGATGGTGGGAATTATCCTTTCATCCACACGGCACATTTCCATTATCTCCTCAATGGTACCCAGCTGATTATGTTTCCCCAGCACCTCGGGGCAAATGTGCACGTCCCCGAAACCTGCAGCATCGGCTAACTCAACGGTCTCACCCAGAGTTTTCAAAGCATATCTGAGAGCTGTAGCTCTGTCCACCTTGCTGCAGGAACCGGTGTGAACAACAATTCTATCTGCTCCCATCCACTTCGCAGCTCTTAATGTTTCCAGTATATACCTCTTTGAGTTTTCTCTCTTTTCCTCTTCAACACTGGACATATTAATGTAATACGGAGCATGAATGCTCATGAAAATGTTGTGCTCCTTCGCCTGATGTCCAATCTCGGTAGCCGTAGCCTCACCTACTTTTACGCCTTTGGTACATGAGTACTCATATGCGTCAAGGCCCATGCCTGCAAGCCAGGCAGGCATTTGAGAAGATGACTTGTAGCCCTGTTCATAAAAGCTGTCAGAATTTCCTGATGGTCCGAATTTAATCATTTGTTCTCCTAATTTATCACGGTGTAAATTAAAAATTATTAACTCTTAATTTTAAAGCATATTACTAACAACTATCTCAACAACATGTTTATCCTTATTGTTATTATTTTTCATTAATGCTGATTTTTATGAAAACATTTTTTACAAATACACCTTATAATGTCTTACTAATATCATACATTTAATAAAAGCTATTCCATTATACCATATTACTTTCTAAAAAGACCTTCATTGCCTTATAGAACATATATACATCTATTTTGCTTGTGATTTCAACCGGAGAATGCATTGATAGAATCGGGACACCACAGTCAAGTACCTCAACGCCTAAATTGGCAACATACTGAGCTATTGTTCCTCCTCCACCCTGATCAACCTTTCCCAGTTCTGCAGTATGCCATACTATTTCATTTTCATTAAAGAGCTTTCTTATCAATCCCATTACCTCGGCACTAGCATCACTGGAATCATATTTTCCTCTGGAACCTGTATATTTCTGTACCACAACTCCGTTCCCCATATATGAAGCGTTTTTCTTCTCATAAACCTCCTGATAGGACGGATCTACGCCGGGGTTTACGTCTGCAGAAAGCATAAAGGAATTCTCAAGACAAAGATTCAGCAATAAATCGGAATAGTTCTCATTTGTCAAATATATCAGCTTGGCTATAAAGCTTCTAAGGAAATTGGACTGAGCTCCGGTATTTCCTGTGCTTCCTATCTCTTCTTTATCGGTTAATATACAAAGTACGGTCTTATCGCCGGGGTGAACATCGAGCATAGCTTTAACGCAGGTGAAGGCACAAACTCTATCATCCTGTCCATATGCACCGATCATACTCCTGTCCAGACCAATATCCTTCGCTTTAAAAGCAGGAACAGCCTCCAGTTCGGCCGAAAGAAAATCCTCCTCTATCATACCGTATTTCTCATTTAGAATTTTTAAAATATTCAGCTTTATTTTATCCTTAACCTTTTTATCATCATAAGGCTGTGAGCCAATTAAAAGATTAAGACCTTCGCCGGCGACTACTTCAGTTGCCTTTTTCTGCATCTGATCCTGGGCAAGGTGCGGAAGAAGATCTGTAATAGTAAATACCGGATCATTTTCTTCCTCTCCAATGGAAATCTCAACTTTAGAACCGTCAGCCTTCACAACAACACCGTGTAGTGAATATGGAATAGCCACCCATTGATATTTCTTTATCCCTCCATAATAATGGGTTTTTAGAAGTACCAGACCCGAGTCCTCATAAAGAGGATTTTGCTTGATATCAAGTCTTGGTGAATCAATATGTGCACCAACCATATTGATTCCATTCACAAGGGGTTTTTCTCCGATAATTGCGCAGGCAACTGCTTTATGTTTATTTATGTAATAAACTTTGTCTCCCTTATTCAATTTTTTTCCCTGACTAATTATGTTCTGCAGGTTTTCGTAACCGTTTTGAAGCAGCTCCTTTTCAACAGTTGCTGCAAACTCTCTTTCTGTTTTTCCCTTATCTAAATATTCCTTATAAGTTTCACAAAGTTTAAACGCTTCTGATACATCATTTTTACTTTGTTCCCATGCATTTTTTGTCCTATAAATTAATTTTTCTTGTAAAACTTCTGCTTGTGACTTTTCTTCACTCATTGCGTTCTCCAATCTGCGTCCCTATTACGCTTAAAAATTCTCTCTTTAATTTTGACTTAAATCTTTTAAATTGATAATATTACTTTAGCAACAAGGTATCTTAAAAACATGTTCTCTATATTTAAGATATCCAATTAATTGATAAAATAACATGAATGGTTCAGTTTAATTATACTTATCAAAGGAGAAAGATACAATGTATGACAATCATATTCATTCGAGTTTTTCTACAGATTCCAATATGGATGCAGAAGCAGCCTGTGAAAGAGCCGTGGAAATTGGTTTAGCAGGAATCATTTTCACTGACCATGTTGACTATGATTACCCGGAATTTGATGTGAGTTTTTTGATAAATTATAATAAATACTTTGAAGCTTTCAGGGCTATACAGGACAGGTGGAGGGGAAAGCTTGATGTCTTAATAGGTGTGGAAATGGGCTTTCAGCCGCATGTTGTGGATCAGATAAACGAGGTTTTAAATTCGTTTCCTTTCGACTTTGTTATTAATTCCGTTCATATTATCGACAGAATGGATCCTTATACCAAAACCTTTTTTAGAGGTAGGACACAAAGAGAGTCTTATGAAAGATACTTACAGGAAATACTGTTATCAATAACTGCTTACCACAATTATGACATTATCGGTCATATCGGGTATGCTTCGAGATATGGGGATTTTGAAGATAAACCATTAAAATATGCCGATTATAGCGATATCATTGACGAAATATTGAAAACTGTAATCGCCAAGGGTAAAGGAATTGAGCTTAACACGTCAGGGCTGCGTTCCGATCTTATGCAGCCCCTCCCCGGTTATGATGTGTTTAAAAGGTATTTTGAACTTGGCGGAGAAATTATTACAATCGGCTCTGACTCCCACTTCACTGAGCATCTTGGTTACAGCTTCAAAGAGGCCGCCGAATACTTGAAAAACATAGGGTTTAAGCGTGTTGTTCATTTTGAAAAGAGAAGGCCTGTATATGAAGCCTTGTGATTTTTCGAAAATAGTCTTCAGAGTTAACAGGGCAGCGGTTTCTGACAGCTACCCTGTTATTTTTTAATAATTAACATAATATTTCATTGCAATTTAGGCATAATAGGTGTATAGTTAATATTGTAGTTGAAAGAAGGTGAGAAAATTGAATAAAGATAACGTATTAATCAATTCAGACGTTATTGAGGAGTGCCTGAGTGAATGCTTTGATGTTTTTGAGAAACATGACTATCAGCATAATTTGGACAAGCCCTCAGAAGTAAAAGAAACAGCCTCTTGACCCAAGGCTTTTTTTATTTCAAAATTTCCTTCACCAATAAATACTCCGTTATACCATTCCTATACAAGTTAGGGATACAACCTACTTCCTTAAACCCATAATCTAAATAGAACTTTTTAGCTCTTGGATTAAAATCAGCAACTACCAGGAATAATTTCGATGACCAGGAATTCTCTTCTATGTACCCAATAAGTCTCTTACCTATTCCAAGACTGCGATATTCCTCTTTAACAGCAATGATATGCACATAGGGGTAGCTATGAAACGCTCCTTTTTGTATAACCCAAACGAAACCCATTACTGCACTTTCTTCATTTATTGCCACACTTATCTCACCTTTGCTTATGCCTTCATTTAAAGCATTATGTACTTTATCCTCATTAGGAAAGTAAACTCTTCCTAGTTCTGACTTCTGCAGAGCTATCTTACAATCTGTCAAATGCTTGTTTTCTGCATTAACTATTTTTATATTCAATGGGCTTCCTCCAATAAACTCCAAGTATTTCTCCTACCAATCTAATTTAATATCTTTCCTTTTTTTTTTGCCGGGCTTTCACAGAATAAGTAACATATTCTTTATCGAAGCGATAGCCAAGCTTTTGTGAAAGGGCAACAGATTCTTTATTAGCAGCATCCCAGCTTGGATACAGATTTCTGTTAAGGCACTCCAGTATCAGTTTGGAAGCGCAAACCAGAGCCAATCCCCTTCTTTGATATTCGGGTTTTGTATCTATTTCTATTTCTATTCCGTCTTTATATACTGCATAGGAGGAGGCACCTGAGACAAGCTCGTCTTGGTAAAGAATTACAGCCCCTAACCCATTCTTTTTGTACTTGGAATATGATGAGAACTGAGAACATAAATCTTGAGACCATTGTTCTGACCTGCATTTATTAAATAGTTCCTCATCTATCATTTTTATTATATAATCAGTCGGTAAATTTTCTATGTAGGCTGTTAATTTGCTTCTATCAAAAACCTCTGGTTCTTTTTTTATTGCGTAGCGCATGAACTTATTATAGCTATCCTTGTATTCCTGCTCAATTAACACTCCCCATTCTTCATTTTGAGGTACCATCAAAATGTAATCAGGCTCAAATAATAAAGGTATATTCTGAACCAGCTCAAGGTCGGGTACACCTGCGAAAAAGCAAAAATCCCCAACAATAATCTGTGCAGATTGAGGATTTTCATTTCTGTCTGCCCAAGCATTTCCCATATACCCTTGCAAGCAAGACCAAATTAAGGTCTCCTCCCATCCCTGAAAAAGCGGTGAAATGTTGTTCATATCATTCTTATTCAATTTATACATTTATGTTACCCCCAAAATTATCTTTGCTCACCTCTTATGCCCTTCATTTATATGAGCTAAAATTGTCAAAATTGTATAAGTACCTGCTATCCCTCAGTATCAAGGTAGTAAACCTTACATTTGAAGCTTCTCACTCCATCAAAACTTGAATATGAACCATCTTTTTTATAAGCAAACCCGACATGCTTCATAACAGCACCAGAAGCTGGATTCTGGTGTGCATGCTGCGCTGTATATCTCTTGATTCCAACTTCCTTTGTAAGGAAATTGATAATACAGTTAAGTGCCTCAGTTGCATATCCGTTACCCCAATAATACCGTTCCCTTATGTGTAATACCTACACTCATATCTCAGCCCCCTTATATATCTATTAAACAGTAAAATATCTATAATTCAATCATTCATTTGTTCTTCTAGGATCTCTTCTGTATTCAATTATATCTCCCGGCTGGCAATCCAGTACATCGCAGATAGCGTCCAAAGACGAAAACCTTATAGCCTTTACTTTTCCTGTTTTTAAATTTGATAAATTAACATTTGAAATACCAACCTTTTGAGCAAGCTCATTCAATGATATTTTTCGGTCAGCCATGACCCTATCCAATCTTAAAATTATAGCCATAAGTAACCTCTATTAAATAGATTTTTACGCATCGGTAAGATTAAGTATTTTGGCTTACTACCTTTGCGTTTCATCGAAGCGGTGAATATATACTGTCCGCATGAAAGGCGAAAGCGGTACTACCTATTTTGTAATAGGGGTGGCACCTATCGCCTTGCTATATCGTGTCATCTGAATTCCTTTGATATAAGAAGCCATACTTAACTACTTTTGATAACAATACTCCCAGCAGTCCGAATAACAGCAGAGTCCCATCACAAAATGTAAATTTCCCTTTTGAAATAATGGTGAAACCACTGGTTGCATATCCCTCAATTCTCGGGAAGGCAAATGATGATGCTACAAAAAGTATCCCAATTGAAAATACACACCAGACTAAAATTTTTGAAAAGGGCCTCTTAGTTACAGCGATACTAATCAAAGATATGAAACATAATATAATACTAACAAAAAACAATGACTTAAATAAGAATTGGTTAATTCCATCAGACTGCCACACTCGACCTGAAACACCATGGCTTATATATATTACTCCTGCCAAAGATAAAAAAGCAGAAAAAAAGATTGATAACCCCAAAATAAATTTAAACGCCACATTAAACTTAATTTCTTTGTCTTTTTCACAGTTTATAGAAATAGCTTTGATCTCCTCATTCATCCCAGCTT
>JAEYWA010000271.1 GCA_023431385.1 Bacillota bacterium
GCTACAGAGATACCACAGGAACAGTGGAAAGAGCTTGAACCTAAGGTGAGGGAGCTTCTAAAGAAGGAAGGGATCCCGCAATCTGAACAGAATATGAACAACTCTAAATGGCTTCTATCTATGAATCTGCCTGTCACAGGAGAGAACCTGGAAAAACTCAGTGTGCTAAATTCACTTCAAAGTGAGTATAAGGAGAAACAAGTCCTAGAACAGTGTATCCAGGGCATGACGGAGAATCAGTATCCAGAGAGGACTGATCTTATACAGGCCCAGAAGAGTAGAGATACTATTAGTAAGACCGTCGCTACGATGGATCTTGTAGGACAACTATCAGGAGAAGCTGCTGAGCAGCTAGGACCAGAGGAAGCTATTACCCTACAGAATATTAGTCAGTATCAGAATGCTACAAGTTCTAATCCGACAGACATTAAGAATATCACAGCCAGAAGGCAGTTAGAGGAAATTCGTCAGAAGCTGACTATGGAGAACTGCTACCGCCTCTATCAACAGGGAATTGAGGTGGATACGGAAAATCTGGAGAATATAATTAATCAGCTAAAAGCCATGGAAGATTCTTATTACAGACAGTTCTATCAGGCAGCAGGTATAGAGCCAGATGATAAGCAGATAGATTTACTAACGGCTACAGACCAGATGGTTGACCAGATAAAGACGATGCCCGATGTAGTCTTAGCTACGACCTTCACTATGAGAGGTACCATCACTTTAAATGGGTTGTATGAAGAAGGATCAGAGAGGACTCAAGTTGCAGGTGCTACTCAAACTGCTTCAAAAATGGCATCCTACGAGACTCTAATGACAGCTCCTCGAAGAGACCTGGGTGATTCCATGAAAAAGGCATTTGCCTCTGTGGATCCTCTACTTGAGGAGTTGGGCATGGATGTAACGGATAGCAATCGTCAGGCAGTGCGTATACTGGGGTATAATTCTATAGAGATTACTTATGAGAATGTGGAACAGATGAAAGGATATCTGTTACAGGTTCAGAAGGTTGTCTCAGGCCTAACCCCTCAGGTGGCAGTATCTTTAATTAAGGAAGGAAACAATCCCCTTGAGGTACCTCTGTCTGAACTAAGTGACAGGCTAGAAGAGGTTAAAGAGTCTTTAGATACGACCTCAGAGGATAAATTTAGCGAATATCTATATAAACTGGACCAGAAAAAGAGTCTTACCAAAGAGGAACGGGACGCTTATATAGGTGTCTATCGCCTGCTTTATCAGGTTGAGAAATCAGATGGTGCGGCAGTAGGTGCAGTAGTGAAAGCGAATCAAGAGCTTACTCTGGGGAATCTTCTGACAGCAGTCAGGAGCAAGAAAAAGGAAGGAATGGATATCTCCGTAGATGATGGTTTTGGAGGAGTTGATATTATAAATAATGGTACCTCCATCTCTCAACAGATCAACAAGGTATATATAGGAAGACAGATGACTCATCAGGTATATGAACAGCTGGAGCCTGACCTAATAGATCGTACCTATAACCCGGATACCATGGATGACTTTATGGAGCTAGAGATAGAAAAGCTTTATGAAGAGAGCAAGCAATTGGCGCAGGAGACTACATCCCAGTATGAAGAGTATCGATATAAAGAATTCATTGCTAATTATGGAAAAACAAAAGAGGCTGCCATATTAGTGGCAAATAATCAATCGGTTAGTGCAGACCGGTTGGAGGCGGCAAGTCTTCTTATGGCAGAGGGATCTACCCTCTATAAGCAGATTAAGAATCAGGCTAAAGATCTGGATAGCGAACTGGAGACTGACATTCTTGTTAACTATGAGGGTTATGTAGAAAACCTGGGCGAAGACTCCTTTAGAGAAGCACTTAAGGCTCTGTCAGGAGAGCTTGGTAGGATGTTTGACAAGGCGATGGAGAGTGAGAATGTAACCACGGAGCAGATTAGACAGATAACAAGATATCAAAACTGTATTCAATTGGCAGGGAGCTTAAGTCATCAGCAGACCTTTGAGATTCCTGTAGTAATGGGAGAAGATGTTCTAAATCTTAAGGTTAAACTAGTAGAAGGGCAGCAAAAGACATCCTCTGTAAAAGTACAGATGAGTAGTGAACAGTTTGGGACTTTAGATGGTGTAGCCACAGTGAAAGATGACACTCTACAGGGGTATCTGATCTGTGATAACAGCCAGGTTGTGGATCAGTTGAAATTCCAGGAAAGTGCTATTAGACAAGATTTCGAAGACCTTGGATTAAAGACTGGGGAATTTATCATAACAATGAACCGCAAAGCAAAAGAGTTCTATCGAACAGATATCTCTGAGAAACCAGTGGGAGAGAAGTCCTCCAACCAGGTTCTGTATCAAGTAGCAAAGACATTTATCAAATATGCAATGCAAGCAACCACATAATAGAAAGGGTGAAAGCGATGAGAATAAATCACAATATATCAGCTCTTAATACCAACAAATCATTAAAGAAGGCAAATGCTAATATGGAGAAAGCCTTAGAGCGTTTATCCACCGGTTTTCGAATTAATAAAGCTGCTGACGATGCAGCAGGAATGGCTATATCTACAAAGATGAAGACACAGATTGCTGCATTGGAGCAGGCCAGTCGAAACTCTGCAGATGCAGTATCTGTTATCCAGACAGCAGAGGGAGCTTTAAACGAAGTTCAATCTATGTTGCAACGTATGAGGGAATTGTCGGTCCAAGCAGCAAATGGAACCCTTAACTCAGATGATAGAGCAGCAATTCAGAGCGAAGTAGATCAGTTA
>JAEYWA010000225.1 GCA_023431385.1 Bacillota bacterium
GAGTATCGGTCACATCCATTAATTCTCCGGTTGGAATGCAGGCAGCATCTACTGCAGTGATAGCATCAGCATTAATCTGTAGTACCTGATTCAGCATATCATGCTCTTCTCCACCTGATAAATCGAAATAGGCATGATTGGTCAGATTAATTGGAGTCTTTTTATCTGCTACTGCCTCATAGTGCATGGTAAGACAATCATTATCGTCAAAACTATAGGTAACTGTTGCCTTTAATTCTCCTGGGAAGCCTCCTTCTCCATCTGGGGAAACTAAAGAAAACGCTACACTATGATCAGAAACTTGCTCTGCTGTCAGTACCTTTATGTTAAAGCCCTTACTGCCTCCATGAAGATTGCAACGATCTGCTTCATTTTTCTCAATGTGATAGATGACACCATCAATTGTGAATTCACCTTTATTGGTACGATTGCCAACACGTCCAATAAAAGCTCCCAGATATCCACCGTTATTCTGGTATTCAGCTAAAGTATCATATCCTAAGCAAACATCCCTCTTAATACCATTGCGATCTGATACCACGATGTCTACTACAGTAGCTCCATAGGTAATTACTTTGATATAGTTACCTTTGCTATTGGTTATGGTATAAGCATCTACAACCTCATTCTCTTTTGTTGTACCGAAGTACTCCTTTTTTATAGCCACAATGAACCCTCCTTATATATCTGGACTTGATAAAGTCCTATACTAACTCTACCGAGATGGTAAATGGTTTTGTTCCTGTTAAGTTAACACTGACCTGATCTGGTTGTGAGATACCTGTATATAACTCATATCTCTTACCGTATAATACCTTGTCCCCATTATCATCGACTGTCAGGAAATGTTCCCAAGGTATGCTAAAGGTAACGGTCTCTTCTCCATCCTCTGCTATGTGAAAACGTTTGAATCCGCACAGACTATAGTTGCAGACAGCACCCTCTACATCTAAGGATTTGATATATACCTGAGCCACTTCATCTGTTGCCATCTTGCCGATATTACCAAACTTAACCAAAAGATCAAGAGTTTCCCCTGCTTTCATGCAAACGGTGTTACTCTCTACACCATTTGCCTTAACCTCTTTTACCTCGACCTTACCATAGGTCAGTCCATATCCAAATGGATATAAAGCCGGTTGTCTCATATAGCGATAGGTCCTTCCCTTCATGGCATAGTCCGTAAATTCAGGCAGTTCCTCACTTGACTCATAGAAGGTAATTGGAAGCTTGCCGGATGGGGAAACCTTACCAAATAGCAGATTCGCGATACCAATTCCACCATAGGCTCCCGGATACCAGGTCTGTAAAACAGCACTACAGTGATTCTTTGCATACTGAAGTTCCATAGCACTTCCAGTAATCATACAAAGAATCACAGGCTTTCCAATCTCTACAACCTGCTGAAGTAATCTTTGCTGTACCTCTGGCAGCTTCAGGTCCTTCTTATCACCTGATTTATATGCATTGCCTTCGTCTCCCTCTTCTCCTTCCAGAGTTTCATCAAGACCCAGGCATAAGACAACAACATCACTGTGTTTTGCAACAATTATTGCTTCTGACTCTCTGTCATTAGCCATAGCCAACGGCTCAGATCGGTCACCTGTCAGCTCACAGCCATTAGAATATAAGACTCTAACCTCATCTCCCACTTCTTTCTGTATCCCCTCCAGAATAGTAGTATAACGAGAGGCAGTACCATAATAATTACCCTTTAAGGCAAGCCTGCTATTAGCATTAGGTCCAATGACACCGATCGTTTTAAGATTCTTTTTATTAAGGGGAAGTACTCCATCGTTCTTTAACAGAACCACACCCTCTTCACAAGCCTTGATGGAAGTCTCAATATGCTCCTTGCACTCTACTACTTCGTAAGGAATCTCATCGTATTCGGTCTTTGTAAATAATCCTAGTTTAATTCTAGTAGTGAATAAACGAATGGCAGCCTCTCTAATCTGCTCCTTAGTCACTAACCCTTCCTGATGTGCATGAAGCATATGTAAATATACAACCCCACAGTTTAAGTCACAGCCATTCTCCATAGCTAGGGCTGCTGACTCTAAGGCTGTATTGGTAACATGGTGTCCGGTATGAAAATCTCTGATTGCCCAGCAATCTGATACAACATGACCTTCAAATTTCCACTTACCACGTAAAATATCCTTTAATAGAGTTTTACTTCCACAGCAAGGTTCTCCATTGGTTCTGTTATAAGCACCCATCACCGACTCTACATTGGCTTCAGTCACACATTTTTCAAAGGCCGGTAAATAGGTCTCCCAAAGATCCTTTTGACTGACACTTGCATCAAACTCATGTCGTAGTTCCTCAGGCCCGCTATGTACGGCAAAATGCTTCGCACAGGCCGCTGCACGCATGTATTCTCCGTCTCCTTGAAGTCCTTCTATAAAAGAACAGCCTAATTCACCAGATAAAAATGGATCTTCTCCATAGGTTTCATGGCCACGTCCCCATCTTGGGTCCCTGAAAATATTAATATTAGGAGACCAGAAGGTAAGTCCTTTATATATATCCCTATCGTCTTTCTTGGAATATGTATTGTACTTTGCTCTACCTTCAAAAGAAATAGTCTCAG
>JAEYWA010000121.1 GCA_023431385.1 Bacillota bacterium
ACTTTGCTGAAATCCCTTGCTCCTCTATAAGATCCGTCTCCACCTATTACAACAAGTGCATCCATACCGAATGCCCTTGATATGGACATTGCCTTCTGCATTCCTTCTTCGGTTGTAAATGCTTTACATCTGGCTGTCTGAAGTATAGTTCCTCCACGATGAATTATATCCGATACATTTCTTGCGGTCATTTCAGAAATATCACCTGTAATAAGTCCATTATATCCTTTTCTAACTCCCAGCATTTTAAAGCCATAGTAAATACCTGTTCTTACTACTGCACGAATGGCTGCATTCATTCCGGGCGCATCTCCACCGCTAGTAAGTACTCCGATTGTTTTTATGTCACTCATACGAACCCTCCCTAAGACCTTAATAAAACTTTTAGCAATTTAGAATCTTTAAATTTATCTGTTTATGGTCTTCCCCATTGAAGCAACATTAAACCGAAAAAAAATATATAGATTATAAAAACAACGATAAAAACCCAATTTAATTAATTATAAACCAATCCACTTCCATAAACAATATAAAACAATATAAAATCTGCCAGTTTTTACCTTGAAAAATTGATAATAGTTTACTGTATCCAGTGACAGGGTTATGACCTTTCGTAAAGTGTTACTCCTATCGTATCTCCTGCAAGTACCTTTGTTTCAAATCCGACAGCGGTTTGTTCGAGAATTTCCTTATCTACTGAAATCGTTCCTTTCTTAAAGAATAAAAGCACTGTTGAGCCCCCAAATTTAAAATATCCCTTTTCGTCGCCTCTCTCAATTCCTGTTTCAGGTGCAAAGGTCTGAATAATCGAACCTACAGATGTAGCTCCAACTTCTACATACAGTACCTCACCAAAGTTATCTGTCCGGTAAACGCTATACTCTCTTTTATTTCTGCAGAAAAGTGCCGGGATTTTCCCAAGTGCAACAGGGTTGACCGAATAATACTCACCCTTTACCCTGACCGGTGCACTGCAACTGCCGCTGTCAAAAAAGTGAAATCTGTGATAATCAACAGGGCAAAGTCTCAATATTATATAGGTTCCCCCATCATACTCCTTTGCCAAAGCCGAATTCTGTAGTAGATCGGCCAGGTTGTAACTCATACCTTTTATCTGTATTACATTATCAGTATCAATATCAGACCAGGCTTGCAGGCGGCCATCACCCGGAGACAGAAGGTACTTCTCCGGCTTATCAAAAGGTCTTGCTGTTTTCTTAAGTCTTCTTGCAAAAAAGTCGTTAAAGCTTTTAAAATCCTCCAGTCTGTTTTCGCATTCGTTCATGTCAATATTAAAATTTTTAATAAAACCGGAGATACTCCTTTTACTTAAGCCAGAATCGCAAAAAAAGCCTGTGAGGGCAGAGTATATTTTTCTCTTAATCAGAAGTTCAAGCCCAAGCTTACCAGCCCCGGTGGTATATAGCGCATTTAGAAGACTTCCTCCTGCTACCTTTTCCTCTTCGTATTTTCCTGTTTTACGATTATATATTTTAATCATTTTATCTCCATTTCAATTTGATTAATCGCATGCATTTTACAGCTTTACGTTCAATAACCCGTAAGTATATTTAATAAAATGATATTAAACAAATAAGTTGTTGTCAAACAATAAGAATTACTTATAGAATTTATTCTGGTTGTATCTCCATAATAAAAAGATTATATATACCTTTAAGTTCTTAACAATTCATCTTTTTTCATTTTGACAGGATAAAAAGAAAGCCACAACCCGTAATTTTACAAGTCAGATGGCTTTCTTCAAATAATTTTTGATATATTACTTGAAATGTTTTGCTACTGAAAAATCAACCCATATTAACCGATAACTGATTAATTTAAATCAAAGATTACCGAAACCTTTGCACTTACCTTTATCTGTCCGGGAGAAAAGTCCTCATAGCTTTCGTTTTGAGTTCCCGGAGTCTGGGCATTTGAGACTGAATTCGAAAGTGGACCGCCTGACCAGTTGGCTCCCGGATAATATGAGCTCCATGGTCCGTAAAAAGAATACGTGTCTTCCTGTATTTCCTGAATCATATTTGCCTTCCCTATTGTTTGACCTACTTCTTTGGCCATAGCAGAAGCCTTTTCTTTAGCAGCCCTGATAGCAAGTGTTCTGGCCTCATCTTTGAATTTTCTCAATTGAGTGGTTTTAAACTGCACCCTTTGTATATTGTGTGCTCCAGCATCAAGGAGTCTGGTCAGCATTTCATCAAATTTCCCCAATTCCTTTAAGGTAATCACAAGACCTCTTTGAACGGTATATCCCCTGAAGATGCTTTCTCCGCTGTTATTATAGGTATACTTGGGATTAACATTTAAAAAATCGGTTACTACATACTTGGAATCTATTTTGAATTCATGTGCAATATTTTTAATTTTCTTTATTATGGTGTCATTCTCTGCTTTAGCCTTGGTTATATCCATATTTTCAGTTTCCACAGACAGCGAAAAAACAGCCTCATCAGGTATTACCATTACGTCAGCACTTCCGGTGACGGTAATTGTTCTGCTAGTACCCTGGGCTTCAGGGACCATTAAATTACCTTGAGCATTACATGTTGTGGCTGTGAGTACGAGAATTGTGATTAATAGTACTGTAACAGGCAGTATAATTCTTGAATTCTCAGTAAATTTCATATTTTTCAATCCTCCTTCAATGATTCATCTTAATTTTTTATGCCGTTCATTATTTTCTGCAACCTACCATTATTCAGACTACTATGATAGTTTGCAATTATAGACTATCATAGTAGTCTGTTGTTGTAAAGAAATATTTTGAAAAATAAATTCACAAAAGAAAAGGAGGCCTTGTCAGCCTCCCAGTCGATCGAAATAATTCATTTATAACACATCGGTTATATTATTTCAGCAATGGTTTCTGTATCCTTCAGCGCTTTGTCCTTCAGCATTACCAATCCCTCAATAAATATAAGAAGACCTGTGACTATAAGCAGCCATTCTATATTCACCAGATCGGACAGTGGTCCAAAAACCAGCATTCCCAGCGGCATCATAACGCTTGAAGCCATAGTGAATACTCCGAAGACTCTTCCAAGATAATCGCCTTCAACCTTCTGCTGCAGTAAAACCATAAAAGGAGTATTAAATATCGGCATTGCAACTCCTATCAGGGACATAAACACCAGATATATCCAGAATACAGGCACAATCCCCAATGCAAAAGTAAATATGCCCATTACAGCAGTACCAAACACCATTGAATGTATTTTCTTCTTAAAGCCGCCCCAGGAGGCCATTAGTATTCCACCGATAATCATTCCCACAGAAAAAGCTATCTCTATGGCCGAAAGCCTCCACACCTGATTTCCAAAACTTCTGGTCACCTGTAAAGGCGTCAAAAAAGCAGGAGGTGCAGCTAAAAAGCCGAATATGGAGCTGAATACAATAATTCTACTTACAAACCTGTGGTTTTTAATATATGCATAGCCCTTACGCATATCATCAAAATAACCAGTTGTCTGTTCAGCAAGAGCTTTATTATGAGCTGGTACTCTTAAGAACAGCATCAGTGTTACCACTGCCACTGCCGCTGTAATTACATCAATAAAAAATATAGCTTCAATAGTTGTCTTAGTCATCAGCAGCGCGCTAAGCATTGGTGAAATAAGCATAATCATCGATTGAATGCTGCTGTTTGTTGCATTCACCCTTGTTAGCTTATCCTCAGGTACCAGTTGAGGAATAAAAGCGCCAACTGTAGGTGTTTGTATTGCAGTACCAAGAGCCCTTACTATAAGAACTCCAAAAAGCAGCAATGTGGACTGATACCCCAATATAAATAATATCGCTATTATCAGTGTTGAAATAGCAATCATGGAATCTGACAATATAATAAGCTTTTTCCTGTTATAACGATCTGCCCATACTCCGGCAAAGGGAGATAGAAAAAATGTGGGCAGAAAACCGCAAATTATAGCTATTGTCATCATAAGTCCAGATTGGGTTTTAAGAGTAATATACCAGCTTATTGAAAATTGAACCAGAGAGGAACCAAAAAGAGATATTGTCTGACTGGTTAAAAAGAGAATTATTTTTTTCATCCAATTATCGTTCATATTCACTCCATTTTTTAAGGATTCCATCAGAAGGCAAAATAGGCTTTGTAAATAGATACCATATTCTGTTCAGTGTTATAAAAGAATACCATATGAGTCATTGGCTTTCAATACCAGCAATTTGATTTAATTAAAAATTCTTTGTTATATTTTTAAAATACTTAGTATTTCCTTATAAAATTGAAGATTTCTGATTATTTTTTCTGCTTCTTCTATGTACCCGGTCCAAAACAGGCTTTTCAATGAACTTAAAGGACAGGGCCGACACAACATAAGATACAACAAGCACTGCAAAGCATATTAGAGCCCATTGCTTAATATCTGCAATCCCCATATAATTCTTATAGACCTTAACCCATAAAGCTGAAACCAGAAACATTATAAAGTAATGCCATATATACAACCCGAAGGAAACTTTGGCAGTAAATCTAAAAAATCTATTGTCCAGAATTTTTCCAAACCATTTTGATTGTGGTGTCACAGCTAAAATACCACCTATTAACAAGGCATACGCAGGGAAATAATACGGCTGGTTTTGAAGGCTGAAGCTAAACTCCGGAAGCCCTCTCATCATCCATAACAGCGCAATAGAGCCAAGGAAGCATAATACACCTATAAAATCGAATACTCCAATTTTTTTTAGTGCCTGAATCCTGTCAGATCCTATAATAAGTTTTGAAGAAATGCCTGCTGAAATAATTCCCACCGCAAAGTGCCCAAAGAAACCTACCGGATTGTAGTTTGGCATCCAGTACTTGGCACCCCCGATAGTCCCAAAATCCCAACCTCGTCTTATATTATCCGGAGTGAAAAAAATATGTACCAGCTGATTTAAGCCAATAACTAGCACAAAAACACCACCCCAGTAAAGCAGAGCTTTTATGAAGAATTTATTCTTTCCTGAGATTTTATAAAGCACATACATAAATGCCGGCATAAGGAAATAACAGAATACCTCAAAGCTGATAGACCAGAAGGGTCCGTTAATTTCATTCGGAAACATTGTTATATAGTGGAAGCCTGCCGTAAACGTTAATCCCGTGATTGTTCTTAACAATGTAAATTCACTGGGTATATTAAGCAAAAGTATAACCAAGGTACAAATCAGAAAGGACACATAATACCCCGGCAGTATTCGTGCAGCACGTCTGACTGCGTACTGCTTCATGCTGGGGAAAACACCTTCCCCAAGATACTCCTTCCAAAAAGGGTACGACAGCAGAAAGCCACTGAGTACAAAAAATACGCTTACACCTGAATTGCCCAGAAGAAAATAGCCCTGCAACTCTTGAACAGGACGTGCCTGAAAATTTATCGCAAGTTTTTGGGCAAAGTGATGAAATATAACGCTGAGACATGCAATGGCTCGGATACCGTCAGCTCCCGCCAATAAAGCCGTATTACCTTTCTTGACTCCTGCTTGTTCAAGTGAGGTGTTCTTAGTTAGAATTTTTTCCATATTATGTCCATGTACCACATATCATAAAACACATATGGAAATGGTATGGACTCGGCCCCCCTTTGATATCAATTTTGATTTCTCTTTACCACGTGCCTCAAATCTGGGATATGTGAGGTATATTGTACCATTATTTCTATATTTAGCATATGTGATAAATAAACCATAAAATCAGGCTTAATATATCAAATTGTACTAAATGCCTATTTATTTCAGGTATCCCATTTTATAGGACATACAAAAGACATAGATGATGGATTTCCAATGAAGAAATCTATAAACTCCTAAGTAGTACAGAAAAAAGTAACAATGTTTATAATTACAGTATATTAGCTATTCCTAGTTGAATATCACATAAAAATAGGCCTCACTCGGTTATCCTCCGAATAAGACCTCTGGCATTTTAATTAATTTAACTCATTCCATGCTACATCTTTTATTACTTGTAGGGTTCTATTGTTTGAATGGTACCATCCTGGTTATATTTCAGTTCCGTGTATTTTACACAACGCTTGTTATCAACACCACCTGATAATGAGCTGTCATGATAGAACAAATACCATTTGCCTTCAAACTCAACAATTGAATGATGTGTTGTCCAACCTATTACAGGAGTGAGTATTTTCCCTCTATAGACAAATGGACCCTTCGGGCTCTTTCCTGTTGCATAAACAATGGAATGTGTTGTTCCTGTAGAATAAGATAAATAGTATAACCCGTTATATTTATGCATCCAGGGGCCTTCAAAATATCTTCTTTCTTCATCCCCTGCAAGGATGGGATTGCCATTTTCATCAACTATTGATATTTCCTCCGGTGCCTCTTTAAAAGTCAGCATATCATCACTTAGTTCGGCTACTCTAGGTCCTAATGCGGGTTCCGTTTCAGCAGGTCCTTCATTATCAGGATTAAAGGTACCGGTACTCCATTTTTCCAACTGTCCTCCCCAGAGTCCACCAAAATAAACATAAGCTCTGTTGTCATCATCGACTAAAACAGCTGGATCAATACTAAAGCTTCCTGGTATCGGATCTTTTTCTGCTTTGAAGGGTCCTTCAGGATTCAGACTTGTTGCTACTCCAAGTCTGAATATACCGTCTTTATCCCTTGCAGGGAAAAACAGATAATAAGTGTTGTTTTTATAAGCTGCATCAGGAGCCCATAATTGCTTTGATGCCCATGGAATGTCCTTCAGGTGAAGAGCTTCCCCATTATCAACACAGGGTGAATCCAAATTGTCCAGAGATAAAATGTGGTAATCCTCCATCATATACTGGTCGCCATTATCATTTGAATCTATATCCTGATCCAAATCATGAGAAGGGTATATATAAAGTTTACCCTCAAAAACATGTGCTGAAGGGTCTGCTGTGTAAATGTGAGTAACTAAAGGCTCCTTTGGTGTAACTTTTTTACTCATACAGGTGTTCTCCTTATAAAAAAATTATTTAGATTAATTAAGTTACATTATATCAATATTTATACAACAATCAATCAACAATTCTAAATTATGAGATCTCTCCTTCAGTATTTAAACCTGTTATAACCAAAAATAAGATTAAGACTCTATTACACCATCTCTCACTCTGATAATTCTGTTACTGTAATCTGCCGCCTCTGCCGAGTGGGTAACCATTACAATTGTTTTATTACTTTCCTGATTAATTTCGTGCAGTAATTGCATGATTTCATTACCCGTTTTGCTGTCCAGATTTCCTGTGGGCTCATCTGCAAAGAGGATTTCCGGGCTGTTAATCAGTGCTCTGGCAATTGCAACCCTTTGCTGCTGACCGCCTGATAATTCTCGAGGAGTATGTTTCCTTCTTTCATTGAGACCGACAAGTTCCAATATTTCATTCAATTGCTTTTTATAATCTCTTATTGAGTTCCCGTCAAGCAGTATAGGCAAGAGAATATTTTCCTCAACATTCAAATTTGGAATCAAATTATAAAATTGAAAGACAAACCCAATATCCCTTCTTCGCATTATGCTTCGCTGCCTGTCGTCAAGCGTCGATATATCCTTACTGTTAATCAGAATACTTCCTGCTGTCGGATCGTCCAAACCGCCAAGAATGTATAGGAGCGTACTTTTTCCAGAGCCTGAAGGTCCCATAATTGAAACAAACTCGCCTTTTTGTATTTCTATGTTTATATCCTGCAAAACTTTGGATACCACATTCCCCATTGTATATTCTTTAAAGATGTTTTTTCCCTCTATAGCATTTTGTCCTGTTAATTGACTCATGTTTCCTATCCTCCTGATTAAATTTATAACGCGTGGGTTTATGTTATATTTTGATTTCCTCCACAATCCTCATCTTAAGGCTTTTTAAAATTGGTACAAATGAACCGATTAATGTAATAACAATCCCCATAATTCCTGCAGTGATAAATACCGAAATTTTAATTTCTGGTTCTATAGAAATTCTTGGGCCCGCAACAAGGAATATAGTATTTACTTCTATATATGACACCGCTATGCCGGCTGCAGCACCAATAACGCCCGAAGTAAAACCCTCGATCAAAGTCATCTTAATGCTTTGACGGTTGCTTAATCCCACTGATTTGTACATTGCAGTAGATCGGCGTTTTTGAATATAATTAATCAACAGGTTATTAATAACCCCCACTGCAGCAAGTATAAGTATAAAATAAGTCAGCTTTCCCATTGGGCTAAGGAACGCATCAATAACACCAAACACATCTGCATAAAATTCCTTTACCGTTCGGCTCCAATTTGGTTTGCTTCCAAAAAGATTCCTAATTTGAATAATTGCGGCCTCAGGATCAGCTGCTTGAAAAGCTAATAAACCATAATTTTTGACCCCAAAATCCTTAATTGCATATTCTGATGAAATAATGGCTGAGGAACTGTCTGCTCGTGATTTAAAACTCCCCAGAATATGATATTTATAAACATTGTCACCGAAAGAGACATTAATTGTACTTCCAATTTTAAGCCCTTGTTTGCGAATAAAATCACTATTTAAAATAATCTGTCTTGACTCATTGAAAGAATTTTCAACCTGTTTACGGATGGCATTACTTTCGTAATCAATTCCCAGCATATCATTAAATAATCGGATATCCTCAACAGCCTCTACACGGCTTAAAGGCAGTCCATCCAAAAAAACATTCCCCTCCAACACATAGATAGGAGATAATTTTTTCATGCCTTTTATATTTCCTACCTTTTGAACAAAAGCCTTGTCCATACTTGCATCAGCAATTCCGTCCAAGCTTGAACCTTTGAATACATCTCCGATGTAAGTCTTTGTAAAGCTGCAGACAACACTGATAGTTATTACTGCAGATATACTTATGAGTAAAAGAGTGATATTCTGACTTACATTTTTATTTCTTTTCATATTACGAGCTGCCAATAAGCCTTCATTACCAATAAATCTCCCATATATCCGTTCAAGTACCGAAGCTATACCTGTTATCATAAAGGGCGCTACAACAATAGCCGCTGCTATTACACCTAATAACGCTGCTCCTCCAAAAAGGGTCTGAAGCTTCCCGGAGGTAATACGGGGAAGAATAATAGATATAATTAGAATGGTAACACTAAATAACAATTTCATCCTATTTGACAGCTTTTTTTGCTCTACCATCCCAAGTACTATTTCTTTTACGGGAAGTTTGCTGACACTCCTGACAGGAAGATAAGCGCTCAAAACTGATACAATAATTGCTGCAGTACAGGATATAACAATATTTACTGGGGAAATCACCATGGGTATTTCAATGCCTTGAGTTAAGGAACTCCCCAAGCCCTGAAGCATAACCTTCAAAACTATAAAACTGAAAGGAATTCCAAACAGTCCTCCTAAAGCTCCATATACCATACTTTCTAAAATTAGTATTCTGGTCATTGCTTTTTCTGTGGCACCTATACTCCGAAAGGTTCCTATAACCGGTAGTCTTTCAGTAGTGATTACCTTATAACTGCTGTATATTATAAAAACACTCATAATTAATGCAAAAAAGCTTATAAGAAAGCATGGAATAGATTTTTCTCTGGCATCTGCCTCAACCTGTTTTTCATCTAAAACCTTTAAAACTCGGTACTTATTTTTCAATGCTTCACCTGACAGCTTTTCCTTGATAATGTCTGGTTCTACCTTATCTGCAGGCTCTATTAATATCTCACTGTAGCCTTGTTGAAGGTTCATAATTTCTCTCATGGTATCTAAGGGCACTAATGCATTAAACCCTCTGGTCTGTCGCAAAAATACAGTATCGTAAGCAGCTATGGCTGCTACCTGAAATTCAACTGCTTCCTCTCCTATCTGCAGTCTGATTCTATCTTCTTCATGAATACCATATTTAGCAGTAAATTTGTGGGGCAGGGCTATTTTATACCCTGAAAAGTCTCGTATTTCGCCGCCGTCTAACAATCTTGGCTTATTAATCCGGCTCAGCTCAGCCAAATCAGCAGCAATAATGTCAAAGTTCTCAAAATAGCCCTCTTCACTGTATAGAGCCGAGGCTCGAATAATTCCCACCTTAGATTTAATTAATTCCAGCGTGGGTACCGACTCATTTGAAATCCAGCCCGGATCACCATTTGCAGAAGGCAGGGCCTTGATTGACAAAGCTGCCTTACCTACAAAGCCCTTTGACATTTTTTTCTGTGCAGTAGCATATGAATCCCCGATGGAAAGAGAAACAAAAAGCAGTGCTGTCGAAAGTATTATAGACAGCAGCATTACTGCAGTACGGGTTTTTCTTTCTTTCAAATTATTTAGTATGTACTTAAGAATAATTTTCAACTATTTCATACCTCCCTATAGTTTTGTCATTAATAAACCCTTTCGCATTTTAACCATCCAGTTTTTGCATTACAAAAAAGGTTGGAAGCTAATATCATAACGATACTCTTCCAACCTTAGATTATCTTTCAGTAAACCTTAATTTAACCTTAATTTTGAATAGGGAAACTCACCAAGAAGCTTGTTCCACTACCTGGCTCGCTTTTGACAAGTATTTCACCTCCATGAAATTCAATTATTTGTTTTGCGATTGCCATGCCCAAGCCGGTTCCCTCAGGCTTTTCTTCTGTATTTGTTCCTCTATAATATCTTGAGAATAAGTTTCTCAATTCCTCCTCACTCATACCTTTCCCGTTGTCCTCAATGTGTATTTCCAGTCTGTCACCGATACAAACCAATATATTTATTACCGTCTCAGGGCTATTATGTACCAAGGAGTTATAAATCAGATTATTTAACGCTCTTTTCAAAAGAGAAGTATCAAAGTGAAAGCCTATGGCCTTGTTGTCACTTGTATAATTAATACTTCTAGCTTGGTAATCAGGATTATTTAAAATATCTATTACTATTTCTTTAATAAATCTTACTATATCGAATTCTATTTTATTCAAAGGGAACATGCAATTTTTGAGCAGATAGGACAATTTCAAATCATTAACAAGTTCTTCTGCATACAATGAATTCTTAAGTATTGTACTTCCATACCTGATTATGTCCTCGTCAGAAATTGGATATTCAGGATCTGCTAAAAGTTCTGCATACCCTTTTATGGGGGATAAAGGAGTCTTTAAATCGTGAGTTATATTTGCAATCCATTCTTCCCTATGCTTCTCATTTCTTTTGCGTTCCTGGTCGCTTACTTTTATTTCTTCATCAAGTTTGCTTAAACTTTCATACACATCATGGTACAAGCCCTTAGCCTTAACCGGTCTATATGCTCTCGATGCTATTTCACCAACCGAGGTTATCATGCGTGATAGCTGCTTGGAGATCCAAAACCCATAAAAAACTCCTGTTATCATGACAACCAGAAACATAATTCCAATCAGTCGTGCGAAAAAGCTTTTTCCCTGTGTAAACCTGTCAGCATTTAAGTATGTAGTGAGTTTTGAAATTTTAATGGGAAAGCCGATTATATAGGTCCAGTCTTTGCCCTTGTTCTGTATTCGCCCGAAAAAAACTGAAGAACCACCATTACTGCTTTTTTGATATAGTTCCAACAGCTGTGCAGGAGTATAGTGCTCCAATAACTCCTTGGGTTTTCTGCTGCTTAGTACCTCATTACCTTCATGATCAATTATTTGTAGCCACAGATTGTTTCTCTGCAGAGCTTCCAAGCCTGTTTCCGTAATAACTGGCCTTTCTTGGTCGAATACGATTTCCTTTGAAAAGCTCTGTGTAAAATTAACCGGCCAGTTACTCAGGTCTGCGTGCCCATCTGGTCTCTGTATTGTAAATACCCTAATTATAAACCCTATCCCTATAAATATCATAATACAAAGTATGATTAAGAAGACAAAGTATATATGAAAGATCGATTTGTAACTCGACTTTTTCATACTATCTCCCCTCTACGCACATGGCGTGTACACAAATAGTAATGAAAAGACACGTAATGACTTTTCTTCGTCTTAGTTCTTTACAAGCTTGTAACCCAGTCCTTTTACTGTGACTATAATCTTAGGTTCTGAAGGGTTGTCCTCCAATTTTTCTCTCAGATGTCTTATATGTACCATAATAGTATTATCACATATGCCGCTGTATTCTCCCCAAACCTTTTCATAGAGCCGTTCCTTACTAATAATTTTATTCACGTTTTCCGAAAGGAATACAAGCATATGAAATTCTCTTGAAGTAATCTCTACTTTGATTCCGTTCTTATATACTAATACACTGTCATAATCTATAATAATACTACCTGTTTGAAAAGTTTTATTAATTGTGCTATCTTTTACTGAAGCTTGGCTATATCGCTGCCTTCGAAGCTGGGCCTTTATACGAAAAGCAACCTCTTTCGGGCTGAAGGGTTTGGTAATATAATCATCTCCACCGCTGCTTAACCCGAGGATTTTATCAATACTATCGTTTTTAGATGAAAGAAAGAGAATGGGACAAAAGGAAACTTCTCGAATACGTCTACATACTTCAATTCCATCAATATCCGGGAGCATAATATCCAGAACTATTGCATCCGGCTTATGACTTTTACTCAGCTCAATGGCATCAAGCCCATTATTGGCCTTTATAATATATTTAAAGCCCTCTTTTCTCAACACGTCCTCAATTAATTCCGTAACATCCCTTTCGTCATCCACAAGTAATACTGTTGTACTTGATACATCTACCCAGCTGCTGTTGTTTAAAGTAGAAACGTTTCTGTTTTCCTCCAGCAAATCTCTCACCTCACAAATCAAGTTTTTTCACAGGCATTTTATCATTGTGGTTTATAAACGTCAACCCAGTTTATTCCTGTAAAAAGTCATAAAAAATTGCTGTATCAACTACCAGTCTGGCAGCTCTCCACAATTCAAATTGCAGTCTTCCCAGATACTCATAGGAGTCTTTTTGGGTGTTCTGTTCCCAAAATAGGAGTTCGGAATACATTGCCCAATCTTCTGCAAATGCTGTAAAGGGTACTGCAGTCCTGAATATCGGAACATCTTTGAGCTGTCTCTGTATTCCTCTTTGAATATGATGCCCCGGGATGGTTTCATGTGCAGCCATGGATTTTATATTGTATTTCATTATGCTATTAATGTCTCCGACATTTATATAAAGCACGCTGGGTCTTTTCCATCTGATGACCCTGGGACAAGATAAGCCTGTGCGGCTGTAGCCTGTTTGAATGCGGGAACTGCCCTAACTTCTACCTTTATGTTCGGACGAAGATCAAAACATGCTTCAGTTGCCTTATCACAGTTTTTTTGGCCTCCTCATAATCCCTTAACACCTTCTGTCTACCTTCAGTAGAATCTTCGTATCTGAATCTGCTGTTATCAAGCTTGTAAACTTTTTCCTTGAAGGATGTGAGCAAAATATTTGAGTTTCAGTCCCTCCAACAGACCCTTAAATTTTGTGCCAAACTTTGAAAGCCTTTCTATATAGTCTTTGGCATCTTTCTCATTATTTAAAGGATGATTTGATATTATAAGGTTTGGTAATTCATTTGTCCTAAACCTCATTAATATAACAATCAGTCTCTATGTCCATAATATACTCTGACAGATTATCTCTGTAGTACAGATATAACTCATGTAAAGCTCTCGTACATACCGTATATAGCAGTCTTCTATCCTCCGGTGTAGAGTATTCCTCCTTCTCAGCAGAGCTTACCAAAACGGCATCGAACTCCAGGCCTTTAGCAAGGTAGGATGGAATTATTACAACACCTTCATGGTATTCCTCATTTTTGTTAGATACGAGACTTACATCCACATATGGCCTAATGGCTTTATGCAAAGCATCACACTGGGCTGCTGTTTTGCATATAACGGCAATTAGTTTGTAATTCATGTTTTTCAACGCTTTGATATCCTCTGAGAGCCTATAATATACATTTTCTTTATCAACTCTTTTAATTCTGGGTTTATTACCATGCCGGTCTAACTGCTCGGTGTTGCCAGGGGAAATCAGAAGCTGTCCGCAAAAATCTGCAATCTCCTTGCTGGAACGATAGCTTTTGGATAAAGTGATGCTTTGGACACCTTTATCCTCAAATGCCTCTGAGATATTTACAAAGCTACCAATATTCATATAGCCGTTAACGGACTGGTTTAAGTCACCTAATATGGTTATGTTGGCATGAGCAAATACCCTCTTGAAAATCTCATAATGTATGGCAGTATAGTCCTGGGCTTCATCAATAATTACATGCTTTATGGCTTTTGTATCATTTACAGTATCAAGAGTTGATTTAAGAAACAAAATTGGAGCTAAGTCCTCATAATTGATTATTTCTCTGTTTAATTGAGAGATTGTATATATAAAATAATTGTTAAGTTCTTCCAGCTCCTTCCTGTTATCGGTGCCAAATAATGAATCAAATTTGTTAAATAGATTTAAATAGAGGGTATATACGTCGAAGTGAGTCATTTGTAAAATTTCATTTTTTTGTAACTCATATTCCAGGTTTACAGCCCTGTCGACTCCCTTTGTGTCTTTAACCGTTGCCGAATCATCTTCCTCTGTATTATTTCCCGGCAATCTCCTGACTCGTTCTTCTTCTGCCTGCTCTAATAGATAGAAGAGCCTCTGCCGCAGTTTTTCAAGTCGCTTGGCATAAGGAAGGTAGCTATAGTCCTTAGCGAAAAGCTGAAATATTTCGTCAGAAGATATTACCGGATTTCCGTTGTACATTAAATCTTTAAACTCCAGATTAAATCCGTTTTCAAGATGTTGTACATATTGTTTTATCAGCTTAAGAAACTTCAGTGACGCCTTAAATCTAATAGCACCCAACCTTATTTTATTTGCATTACCCGATAGGATGTATTCCATTTGTTCATTCATGGATTCTATCCGGTATTTTGCATCAATTGTTTTTATGAAATAATCGACAAATGTGCTTTGTTGTATATTTTTTCCTCGCCTAATTCCGGCAAAACGTTTGAAATATAATCTTCAAAAACATGGTTTGGAGAGAAAACCAGGATATTTTCAGATTTTATGGTGTCCCGATATTTGTATAAAAGATATGCTGCTCTATGAAGCGCAATTGATGTTTTCCCGCTTCCGGCAGGTCCTTCTACAATAAGAATTCTGTCCTGAATATTTCTAATAACCGTATTCTGTTCCCTCTGTATGCTGGTCACTATGGTTTTCATTCTATTATCAGTGCTTTTACCAAGGATTTCTCTTAGCATTTCATCATTTATACTCAAACTGCTGTCAAACATATATATAATTTTTGAACAATCAATTTTATACTGTCTTTTAAGTAGCATTTGTCCGCTGATAGAGCCTACAGGGCAGTCATAATTACTTAAACCGATTTCATAATCGTAAAACATTCCGGATATTGGCGCCCGCCAGTCATAAACAAGAATTTCCCTGTTGTTGGCAGTGATAAGGTTGTGCATACCAATATAGATTTGTTCAGCAGTTCCTTCTCCGTCTTCGATAAAATCTATTCTTCCGAAATAAGGGCTTTTCAACATTCTCTCAAGACGGCTTACCTTGTCGAATGAAAACTTATAGTTCCGAGCCTGGCTTAATATACCTGTCTGGTACTGCCATACCTGAGTTGCGCCCTCCAGATCAAACAAATCTGTGGGTGTAAGTTTCACATCCTCCCACATTTGCTTTTGAAGGTCGACAGCTTCTTTTTTGAAATTCTCCACAGCACTGTTCCCTTTTTCAAGCTGCTTCTGAATTTCTTCAACTATTTTGTTCAGATGGGCATTTTCATAATCCCATATTTCCCTGTCAGTAATCATAAGTGTCCTCCCCATTTTAAAATAACTGAATAAGGCTAACTCCGAATAGACAAATACAACTCGAGAGTGAAGAAATGCACCTGGATAGATAATATTTCTCCAGATTAAAAAACATATTGATCCTAACCGTTATAATACTCATTAAAAACCATAAATATAAGACTGTTTTTATACTTTTTAAAATGATATAATTATATTAGAAGAACACTTTAATCTTATTACCAAAAATACTCCCCCGAATTATATAACCCAAATGGATTATAAACCGGAGGAGCATATCAGCTTTTACACATATAGTATTACGGTTTTCTTGCCAGATGCAGGTTTATTGTATCATATACATTTATTTTTCCTCCAAAACTGTTGATAGTAACTTTCATTTCCTTTGAAAATAATACCCTCTGCTCTTCTTCCATTGCCAGATAGTCCGAGTAAGTGCTGATAAGTGATACGTAATTCTCTGCACTATAGGTTCTTGTCCGATAATACAATTTGTAATTTACATCCACATATCCATACTTTTTAATGGTATTTGAAATTTCAATACATTTACCTTCATTGATTTCCACCGGCTCACCGACCAGAGGCATGTATTTCGAGTATACCTTCTGCATAGCAGCATGAAGCGGCTCATTTTCTTTGTCTCTGCCGGGGTTGTTCCTGAACCAGGCAAATGTGCCTCCGCCTTTTAAGTGTCTGTAAACTTTGGGATAGCCAATCTCATCCGGTATCCAATGAAATGCTGTTGCCGAATAAACCAAATCCAGTGAATTATCGGGGCATTCATAAGCTTCAAATGACATATTTTTTACTTCTATGTTTTTATAAGCTTCGAATTTTTTTTTCGAATATTCCGCCAAATTGCCGCCCAATTCAACTGCTGTAATATGACAACCCGTTTTAAGGATGGGCAAAGTGGCTTGACCTGTTCCAATCCCTATCTCAAGTGCACTGCTGTCCTGATTAATCCTGGAAAAATCCATTATATCAGCAAATAACTGTGGTACGTAAGTTGGCCGCCACTTCTCGTACTCTTCTGTAACCTCATTAAACGTAAATCTCAAATCCATTTTGATCCTCCCTCAAACCAATAATTTTCACTTTATTTACCAGCTGATAATAGCATATTACTATAAATTTCCTGGAACTAAAAGCTTCATGCTGTTTGATCTGATACTTTTTTTGATTATGATTTATATAGATTCCAAGTATCCTTCCGAAATCAATTACTTTCTTGACCAGTTAGCATTTTAAAGCTATAATATAATTAGAAGGTGAGGAGAGGCACCGTGTTATATCCTATTGTCAAAATAGGATTTTTTTATTTTATTGGTATAATTACAGTTGTATTTTTATTAAAATATCTATTAATAGTAATATTATTACTTATGTAATTATACCCATCTGAAGTGTTCCTTTCTTGGGAAGCATCAAATTTCAGTCTTTGGAGGGTAAATAATGCATGTTGAATTTATAACAGGCTTAGTGGAGCTACTTGCCTATTTCGTACTCTGCGCTGTAGGTGCGCTTACCTTGCGCCGGCTTGTTTCAGTTCCTGCTGAAGTCTTCCGCAAAACCTTGCACTTTATACTCTTAGGTTCAATATTTATTTTGACATATTCGTTTAGGACGTGGTGGGTATCGGCAATGACAGTGGTCGCATTTACACTGACTGTGTTCCCGATTCTGGCATTCGCTGAGCGTATACCCGGCTATTCCAAATTGCTTACTGAGCGCAAACGCGGAGAAATTAAGACAAGTCTGGTCGTGGTTTTCAGTATGTTCACTGTGTTGATTTGTGTTTGCTGGGGTTGGCTCGGAGAAAAGTATTTGGTAATCGCTTCAGTGCTCGCTTGGGGCTTGGGTGACGCCGCTGCAGCATTAATAGGAAAACGTTTTGGACATCATTTCATTGAGGGTAAACTGATAGAAGGGCGTAAAAGCTTTGAGGGGACTTTGGCTATGTTTGTGGTATCATTTGTCTCTGTATTTCTTGTCCTGTTTACATACGGTTCAGTTGAGTTGTACAGCTGTGCCCCGATAGCGGCTGTGACAGCGGCGGTATGTGCTGTTGTGGAACTCTATACCAAAGGCGGTATGGACACCCTGACCTGTCCTTTCGCTGCGGCGGCTATTATGATTCCGTTGGTTCGTTTGTGGGGGGTGTGATATTATGAGATCAAAATCTGGCGAGCGTACACTTCTAGCTTCGGTAGTTATGAGCTCACCCGGCCCCATTGTAGTAGGTGCAGCACTTTTCTTTGGCCGCTCTTCTACTCAGTTGGCAGACTTTATCCGCCGTACTGCGGAACTGGTTGCCATTATTGTTTCGTGGATTGTGTTCCGCATTCTGAATAAAAAAGGTGAGCCGGATCCGGAGCTTAAAAATAAGCTGGAGCAAACCGCAAACCTCTGTGTTGGAGTGGCTATGTGCCTGTCTGGAGCGGGTATGCTGATTATTTCGCTTCTCTCACCAAATTCTGAAAAAGGTAATGTCATTCCGGGACTAATAATAGCAATTTTGGGTGTTACAACAAACTCTTGGTTCTGGCTCCGCTACAGTAAGCTTAACCGTGAGAAGCCGAATGCTATCCTGGCAGTACAGAGCAAGCTATATCGGGCTAAGTCGTTGGTGGATACTTGTGTAACACTTGCTCTGATTGTGGTTTCGGTTGCCCCTACAGCTCCTGTGACACAATATGTAGACTTGGGTGGTTCGACAATTGTTGCGGCGTATCTAATTATAAACGGTATAATTACCATTCGGGGTAGAAATATTGAAGCACGTAACTCAGTAGCTTAACTCCTAATAGCCACTCAAACCAAACGAGTTATTACAGGTTTAATTATTGTATTCAACAGCTTGAGCAATCCATTAATCCCTTCAAAGTAAATTCCGCCAAGTATTCTAATATCGCAGGAAAGTATTGGATTCCGACCTCTTCCTTATGTGTGTCGACATTTATTATAGCCGTAAATATAGCCATAACCATTTTCGCGTCTATATCTCTCCTCATTTTTCCTTCAGCTTGCCACTTTTCTACTACTTTTATAAAAATGTCATAAGTGAAATCAACAGAATCAAGGCCGTTTTCCTCACGAAATTCCTGTTCAAGTTTGTTGAAAACATCCTTATTATACCACTGTTTCAATATAGGATTTTCGCTCATTCCTTTAAAATTGAGAAGCATCATTTGCTGTATGACTTTAATTGGTTCATCCTCTAAATCTAAGGATTCCATTATACTCTTTTTTAATTTAACGTTTTCTTCAAGATAAATCTCCATGAACAGTGTGTCTTTTGATGGATAGTAATTATAAAAGGTGCCTGTAGCTACTCCTGCCATTTTTGTTATTTCTGCAATGTTTGTGTCTTTAAATCCTCTAGAACTGAACAGTTCTTTTCCGCATTTGAGAATTGCTTCTTTCTTATCAATCAAAATTGGTTACCTTCCTTTTGAATATAAATCTTTATCTGCAGCCTCGTTGTAACTTACCATCATTATATACGTTTTGT
>JAEYWA010000134.1 GCA_023431385.1 Bacillota bacterium
CAAAAAGTGTTGAGATAGACTGTTCTGATACTGATATTAAGCTATCAGATAATTATTTTGACATGAATGCAGGTGAAAAGGTAGTAAGAATTATCGAAGGAAAACCTGATGATATTATCCTGAGAAGTGTTTATGACATTCGATAATTATTATTCCGCTAAACTACTTATGAATTGAGGAGGTATAAGCCTAAGAATAAAATTTAGCTTGTAGGGAGAATATTCCAAAAAGCTTTAAGCGGTTTTCATTACTATTTGTATAAGCGCCATTCGCGCAGATAGGAGGTCAATATGAAATATGTAAAACTTGGAAAAACAGATTTTGATGTATCAGCAATTACTTTTGGATGTATGGAGCTAGGTGGAGGGCCCTGGGAAGTCAACAGTGATGAGGACAATATAAGAGTGCTTCAAAAAGCCTTCGAGTACGGTATAACTACCTTTGATACAGCAGAAATGTATGGTAACGGACATTCTGAGGAGGTCCTTGGAAAAGCTCTTGAGGGGAAAAGGAAGGAATGTATTTTTGCAACGAAGGTCAATAAAGAACATTTATGGCCTGCGGATATTCGGACTTCAGTAGAAGCCAGTTTGAAAAGATTGAGGACGGATTATTTGGATGTGTATTATGTTCATTGGCCCAGCTACGAGATACCCATAGAAGAAACTATGTCGGAATTCAATAAACTGAAAAAAGAAGGCCTAATCCGAGCCATAGGAGTATCAAATTTTTCACTGAAACAATTACAGAAAGCTATGGAGTATGCACGTATTGATCTAATACAGCCGGAATACAATCTGCTTCAAAGGGATATTGAAAATGGAATAATGCAGTATTGCTATGAGAACTCCATAAGTATTTGCAGCTATAATTCAATTGCTAAAGGGATATTAACAGGTAAATTTCACCTTGGAGGCGCTGTAATCCGGGATGATGATTTTAGAAGAAAGAAAAGGCTATTCCTTCCAGAACATCTGGAAAAGGAAATGGACATTATTCTTTTACTTAAAGAAATAGCTGAAGCTAAAGGCTGCAGCCTTTCTCAAGTAGCAATAAGCTGGCTGTTTTATCAGAAGGGATTTACCTCGGCAATCGTAGGAACACAGAATGAAAAGCATCTTGAAGATAACGTAAAAGCTGTAGAAATTGAGTTGTCCGAAAATGAAATTGAGCGTCTGGACAAGGTAAGCTTAAGGATTATCAACGGTTTATAACAGTTTTTACCTACGGTAGAATTAAGTTTTACTTAAATTAACCAGACATTTCGTAAATTATAGTATAGTTTATTAATTTTGTGAGATTTAAACAAATTTAATATACAATAATATCATGGAATAGTGCACAAAGCACAAACAAGTTAATTAATTGTATTTAATAAGGTTTCACCATAAGATTAATAAGAGTATCCGGAGCTTTTAGTATTGTATTGGTGTCCTGTTAAAATAACGCTAAGGAGGAAAATAAAAGTGTCAAAAATATTTAATAAATATCTATGTAAGTTTCTCCCTGTATGCATGGCAGTAACTCTTGTATTAACTGCATGCGGCAGTTCCAGTGAAACAGCTAAAGAAACAAGTCCTTCTTCAACTTCTCAGTCACAAACTGCAACTTCTTCTGATGGAAAAGATCCAAATGACATTGTTGAGATTAATGTTCTAGCACCACTATTTACAGATCCACCAGATATGAATAATGAATTCTGGACTGAGTATCAGAGGTTGACTCGAAGCAAATTGAATGTTGAATGGGTTAATTCTGGTGACTTCCATACTGTTTTTAATCTGAGGGTGGCATCCGGCGATGTTCCGGAGGTTTCAGGAGTTCCTGATATCAGAAGCTTACAGCTGCTTAATGCCATTGATAACGGTGTATTCTGGGATCTTACCGAACCACTGGGAGATTTCAGTAAATATCCTAACTTGAAGAATAACGTGGCAACTAACTGTTATGCATATTTGTCTGTAAAAGGTAAAATATATGCTCTTCCACGTTCACGTACAAGAATTGACCTAGGTGTAAACATGAGAAAAGATTGGCTGGACAAGCTTGGCATTCCACTACCTACAAATACTACAGAATTTGCAGACGCTCTGGAGAAGATAGTAAAGTCTGATGCTGATGGAAATGGTCAGATAGATACAGTAGGTCTTATTGCTACAGGTGCACTCCCAGGTTCACTTCAAGTAGCCTTCGGTGCCTTGACACCGCAATACAACGATGAAGGCGGACAATTCTATCCAAGCTTAACTGATGGTTGGCTTGATTATGTAGCTTATTGCAGAGACCTGTATAGCAGGGGTGTAATTGACAAGGAATATATGAATACCAAGTATCAGGATGGTATGAACATGTATACCTCAAACAGAGCAGCTGCCTATGTTATGAGTATTTGGAACATATGGGAGCAGGAACAGGGATCCGCAAAGGTTCAGAAAGATCCTGTACCTGAGATTGTCTCACTTAAGCTCACAGGACCTAAGGGTGACTACGGAATACAGCTCAACACAGGTGTTTCGGGTGGATACTACATAAGCAAAAAGGTTCCAGAAGAAAAAATGCTCAGAATTCTCCAGTATATGGAGGATGCAACATCACAGGAAGTAACAAAGCTTGCGTACTATGGAATTGAAGGTGTACATCATGATGTTGTTGATGGAACTCCAGTCCTTAACAAACTGGGTATAGCTCAAGTAAATACTTCAAGTAAATGTGTTGGCCCTCTTGCTTATGCAAAATACGGCAAGGTTGACAGTGCTGCAGGTTCCAAGGAATACAATGAAGCAAGACGTAAGTCAGTTGAAGGATATGAAGATGTTGGTAAGATAGACCTCTGGGGTAATGGTACGTTAGTTTCTGAAACATGGCAAAAAGTTTGGCCAAAGTATGAAAATACATTTAAGGCTAACGAGGCTAAAACTGTTGCAGGACAAATGTCTATGGAAGATTTCAAGGCATATGTCATGTCTCTAAGAAATGACCCTGCACTCAAGCCTGCATTTAAAGAATTTGCAGCAGCTTATGAGGACTTCACCAAAGCTTTAGATAAATAATATTACAGAAATAAGTAAGATTTGCGAAACAGAAGGTTGTGAGCTTTCTGTTTCGCAAAACACTATCTGAATGTTTGTTAATCAAATATACAGCCCGTGTAAGTTAATTGTTATCAAAGGAGATGTGTAGCTTGAGCGGAATAACGGGAATAAAAGGTAGTAAGAAAAACAAAAATGTAGTTTTATCCCAGAATGTTAATAAGACATGGGCAGCAATAAAAAAGCATAAATTTCTATACTTACTTGCCGCACCGGCTTTGATTTATTTTGCAATTTTTAAATTTGGCCCAATGTGGGGGCTTTTGATGGCATTTAAAGATTATAGCCCATACAAAGGGATATTCGGTAGTCCTTGGATAGGGTTTAAGCTATTTGAAGATATGTTCAAGGATCCCTTCTTTTTTACAATGCTTCGTAATACCATAGCAATAGCCATGCTTAAGCTATTCTTTTATTTCCCTGTTCCCATATTGCTTGCAATCATGCTGAATGAGGTCAGGCATAATGCATATAGAAAGTTAGTGCAAACAGTAGTATATTTTCCACACTTTCTCTCATGGGTTATAACAGCCAGCTTGACGGTTTTTGCACTGTCGGCAAATATGGGCTTTGTAAATAAGATATTAGCATCAATGGGTAAGGAACAAATACTTTTCCTTGTGAACCCTGATTATTTCTGGCCTATAATTCTTATTCAAACTATCTGGAAGGAAGCTGGCTGGGGAACAATTATTTTTATGGCTGCACTGGTCAGCATTGATATGCAGCTTTATGAAGCAGCGCATATTGATGGTGCAACGCGCCTTCAGCGTATCTGGCATGTAACTCTTCCGGGATTACTTCCTACAATTGTTGTACTTCTGATTCTTAGACTTGGGCAGATATTTGATGTTGGATTCGAACAGATCCTCCTGATGCAAAACCCTATGGTACGAGACGCTTCTGAGATCTTTGATACATATTCGTATAGCCAGGGTATACTGCAGGGACAATACAGTTTAGGTGTTGCGGTAGGATTTTTCAAGAGTTGTATTGGTTTGTTCTTCCTGGCGACATCAAACTATCTTGTTAAAAAGTCAGGGAATGAAGGCATATTCTAATAATTGTATTAATTTAGGGGGGGATTAGTTTGATAAATAAATTCTCGTGGGGAGATGCAATAAATTATTTCATTCTTGGTATGTTTGGAATAATTTGTTTGATACCAATTTTCTACGTTTTTAGTGTTTCTTTTACAGACCCAAGTGTATTTATTCCTTTGGAGTTTAGATTGATTCCAAAGAAATTTTCACTTGACTCTTATTTTTATATTGCTAATACAAGTTCGTTTAGGTCCGCGTTATCTAACTCAGTAATGGTTACAATTTTTGGTACGATTATAAACATTGTTGTTACCTTTACAGGGGCTTATGGTCTTTCAAAAGCCAGTCTTCCGGGAGGGAAAGTTATGCTGTCGCTTATAACCTTTACCCTGGTATTCAGCGCCGGAATGGTTCCAAATTACACGCTGGTTAAGAGCTTGAATCTGGTAAATTCCTACTGGGCCATTATTCTTCCGGTTATGACAAATGCATGGAGCTTCCTGGTGGTGCGCAGTTTTATGGTAGCCATACCTAACGAAATAGAAGAAGCAGCCAGAATAGATGGCTGTAATGAAATAACATTATTTGTACGTATTATTATACCGTTGTCATTGCCAGCCGTTGCAACCTTCGTATTATTTTTCGCAGTTGACTATTGGAACTCATTCTTTAATACCATGCTATATATAACTAATACTAAAAAGTGGACACTGCCTCTTTTAATAAAGAGTATGATAATGGATTCAGGTGCCACATCAGGATCAGCAGCTGCAGGAATAGCGTCCGACCAGCAAAATGTACCTATCGAGACAGTAAAGATGTCTGCTATCATTTTGTCAATGCTTCCTATCGTAGTTTTGTATCCTTTCCTTCAGAAGTATTTTGTTAAAGGGGTCATGATTGGTGCTGTGAAGGGATAGTTAAATTATGATTGTAATCTTAGAGTATCAATTGTTTCGTCTTACTGTGAATGGGTAAATCTTTATATTATATACATACTAATACTCTGATGTTATGGAAGTCTTTGTGAGGGATAATATATGAAGCTAGGTGATATGATTCAAGAAATAAGGCTAGATAAAGGACTATATCAGAAGGATTTAGCAAAAATACTTAACGTTTCAGTCGCTACCATTTCACATTACGAATCTGGTGTAAATATGCCGGACATTGATACAATTTGTCTACTTGGAGATTACTTTGGAGTATCGGTGGATTATATCTTAGGACGAACAGCATTGAAAATGGATTGGAATACATTTAAAAGGTCTGTAAAGCTTTCTGATGGGACAAGCACAACCGTTGACAAGGTGATGACGGCATTTTTAAAGCTGTCGGATGAAAGCCAGACCGAAATAATAAAATTAATGGAACTGTATAAGTTGAAAGATGATAAGAGACATGTAAAACTCAAAAAGCAGTCAAGAAAAATGCCTGCCTTATAAAGTGAGCTTTCATAACGAGATGAGATGGGAGGTTTTAAGGTGATATACACAATAGAAAATATAAAGCATGTTATTAATTTATCAGCAGATATACTAATAACATCAAAAGATAGATTGACACAGCTTGACAGTAATTCTGGAGACGGAGACCTCGGTATTTCAATGGAAAAAGGGG
>JAEYWA010000141.1 GCA_023431385.1 Bacillota bacterium
TTCTTAAAAAATATAAGGGGTTAAAATAACATTTTGAAAGGAGAATTAGCTGTGGATTGGTATTTATTACTGGCAGCTATTCTGCTGCCTGCACTGAGTGCGGCGTTATGCTTTACAATTAGAAACCAGAAATTGCGTATAGCAATAGTAAGCATTTCAACACTTTTACTCTTTGCGGTAGCAGGCGGATTTATTGCATTTATGGTAAAATCTCCCGACGGAAAATTAATATTCCATCTGGAGCACAGTGTACTTGAAATAGTAAGTTGGGTCATAAAGGGGTTTGATCTCATACTCTTCTGCTATATCGGGTATATCGGTTTAAAGCATAAAAAGGCTATAGTATTTATTCTTGCAGTTTTACAATTTATACCTTGGGCGTTATTTGAGGTTTTTGGAGTTTTCGGAAAGGTTCACGAACCTGCGAATGCTTTTGTAATTGATTACCTGTCATTAATTATGATAATGCTTGTATCGATTATCGGACCGATTATTACATTCTTTGCCTTAGGATATATGAAGGAGCACGAGCATCATCTGCACTTGAAGGTATCAAGACAACCTAGATTCTTTATGATACTCTTTATATTCCTTGGTGCTATGAACGCACTGGTGATGACCGACAATCTGTCCTGGATGTATTTCTTCTGGGAAGTAACAACACTTTGCTCATTCCTGTTAATATCACATGATGGGACAGAAATAGCAATCAAAAATGGCTTAAGAGCTTTATGGATTAACTCTGTGGGAGGTTTGGCCTTCATCATAGCAATAATTCTGATGAATTCCAGCCTTAATACGCTTTCCATCCAGGAAATTTCTGCAGCAGGAATGACAGGAGCCTTCACAGGCGTACTTCCAGTTGCACTTGCTCTGCTATGTGTAGCCGGATTTACCAAGTCGGCACAGTTCCCTTTCCAGAGCTGGCTGCTGGGAGCCATGGTAGCACCTACCCCTGTATCAGCACTGCTTCACTCCAGTACAATGGTTAAAGCCGGTGTTTACTTGGTAGTAAGAATTTCTCCTGCTTTTGCGGGAACAATTCTTGGTCAGTTGGTTGCAGTAGTAGGAGGCTTTACATTCGTTGCAGCATCCGCTATAGCAATTAGTCAGAGTAATGCTAAAAAGGTTCTTGCATATTCAACAATTGCGAACCTGGGCTTAATTATTTGCTGTGCAGGTATAGGGACCAGAATATCACTTGCAGCTGCAATTCTTCTTATGATATTCCACGCGGTTTCCAAAGGACTTCTGTTCCTTTGTGTCGGTACCATCGAATTGGGTATTGGAAGCCGTGATATCGAAGATATGCAGGGTTTGTTCAAGATAATGCCGTTTACAACTGTAATTACTGTAATCGGTATGATTTCAATGTTATTGCCTCCATTCGGTGTTCTTATAACAAAATGGATGGCTATAGAGACTGCTGTTCATCAGCCGCTGGTATTGTTGTTCATTATCCTTGGAAGTGCTCTGACCGTTGTGTTCTGGGCTAAATGGATAGGTATTATACTAACAATGTCCTATAAGCCTAAGTTCCATATTGAAAAGTTATCCTTATCAATGAAGGCCGCACTTTCAGCATTAATAGCGTTTGTTATGGCAGCAAGTATAGGTATTGCTCCACTATATAATCAGTTTGTTAAGCCGCAGGTAATATCCTTTAAGATGGCCGACATGGAAGAACTTACCGGAACAGGTTTGGGAATCTGGCTGCATAAAGTTGATGCCGCAGTTTACGGAGGCTTTGCATCTATTATGTTCTTTGCTGTAATACTTGTGCTTATGGTTGCAATACCGATAATAGCACATAAAATCAAGCCAAGCAGATTGAAGCCTCCATACTTGTGTGGATCTAACGCCGACGAGGATTTAAGAGGTTTGGAATATATCAGCCCTGGAGACAAAGTTGATACTGTAGTAGTAAGAAACTATTATATGGAGTCAGTATTTGGAGAAAACAAGCTGACCTTCTGGGTTAATGTTGTTGCGGGTGCTGTAATTATTATTATGTTAGGGGTGGTGATAGGATTATGAGCATAAACAATTTGATTATTGCTGTTATTGCCATAATAGCCGCTCCAATAGTTGGTGGTTTATTAACTGGTATAGACAGAAAGATAACTGCAAGAATGCAGAATAGATTTGGACCTCCACTGCTTCAGCCCTTTTATGATTTCTTTAAGTTGCTGGGCAAGCAGGGAATAGCAGTAAACCAGACTCAGATGGTTTATGTAATGGGACACTTGTTCTTCGCTATCGGTGCTTTAGTTATGCTGGTTTTGAAACAGGATTTACTGATGCTTATGTTTATTCTTGCATTTTCAGCTGTTTCATTAATAATGGGAGCAATGAGCGTTCGTTCACCATATAGTAAAATTGGTGCCCAGAGAGAAATAATGCAGATGATGGCGTATGAGCCTGTACTGCTTCTAATGGTAGTAGGAGTTTACAAGACAACCGGAAGCTTTATGATTTCAGAAATATTCAACCACGAGAAGCCTTTACTGTACAGTTTGCCGCTGGTATTCCTTGCGTTCCTTTATGTTCTTACAATCAAGCTGAGAAAGTCACCTTTTGACTTTTCAACTTCACATCACGGACATCAGGAACTTATAAAAGGATTAACTACTGAGTTTTCAGGAGCTCAGCTGGCTTTGATCGAATTGACGCACTGGATTGACCTTGTGCTCCTGCTGGGATTAATTACATTGTTTTTTGCCCAGCCGATATGGGTAGGAATATTAATAGCTTTGCTAAGTTATTTTTGCGAAATAGTTATTGATAATGTAAGCGCAAGAGTAACCTGGCAGTGGATGGTAAAAGTAACTTGGGTGGCCGGTATCGGTGCGGCACTTGTTAATATAGTCTGGATGTACCTGATATAATCTGGAGCAATTTTAGCTTTGCTAAATTCGTGCCCGATTTTACAAGTAAATTAGAGGTATGGAAGAGTAATAACATATTGTCAGTGCTATTCTCATAATAGAATGGCTAACAAATTGTAAGAAAGGTGAATTGTATGGGTATAATAAGCAAGTCAAGGAAAAAGTCACCCTGGGTAATGCATTATGACTGTACAAGCTGCAATGGATGTGACATTGAGGTTTTAGCTTGTCTCACCCCATTGTATGATGCTGAAAGATTGGGAATAGTAAATGTAGGTAATCCCAAGCATGCAGATATATTGCTTGTTACTGGTTCTGCAAATAAAAGAAACGCGCATGTTTTAAAGAATATATATAATCAGATGCCCGATCCAAAGGTAGTTGTTGCTATCGGTGCCTGTGCTTGTACAGGAGGAATTTTCAGAGAATGCTATAATGTAATGGGCGGAGTTGAAAATGTTATTCCTGTCGACGTATTTGTTCCAGGTTGCTGTGCAAGACCTGAAGCTATTATTGATGGGATAGTTCAGGGTATCGGTAAATTGGACGAAAAGGCAGATGCGATGAAGTTGGAAAGCGGAAAGTAGCAATTGTGAACTTTAAGTAGAACTTTATGCATAAGTAAATTGCTGCTTGCAAAAACAACAAGTGTTTATCGCGATATGTCTGAGTGCAGGGCACTCGCATTTTATTGACTATTTAAATCGCTGCATGCAGCGGAATGGAGATTAGTATGATTGAAAATTTAGTGGAAATTACTAGTGACCAATTGCTTGGTGAAGTATCAAAGACCAAGCTTGAAGGCTACAGGTTTGTTACTGCATCATGCGCAGATAATGGTGATGACACTATAGATATTATCTATCATTTTGACAAGGACTATGGAATGAGAAATTACAAAGTCACTGTTAAAAAAGGTGAAGAGGTTCCAAGTATTTCAAAGATCATTTTCAGCGCCTTATTGGTAGAGAATGAAATGAAAGAACTTTTCGGCTTGAACATAACCGGCATTGTTATTGACTATGGCGGACATATGCTCTTATCCGAAGAGGAATTGGGATCACCGTTCTTAAGACAACAAATAACTATTGAGCAAAGAGGGGGTAAAAAAGAATGAGTTCAACAGTAATACCTTTCGGGCCACAGCATCCTGTGCTTCCAGAACCCCTTCATATTAAGCTAGTTATGGAAGATGAGAATATAGTAGATGCAATACCGGCTATTGGTTATGTTCATAGAGGCCTTGAAAAGCTCACAGAAACCAAGGAGTTTACGCAAAACGTTTTTGTAGTTGAAAGAGTCTGCGGTATTTGCAGTGTTATGCATGCAATGGCTTATTGCCAGGGAATCGAGGAACTGATGAATATCGAGATACCTGACAGGGCAAAGTTCCTGAGAGTTATATGGGCTGAGCTTCACAGAATGCATAGTCACTTGTTGTGGTTAGGTCTTCTGGCAGATGCCTTTGGTTTTGAAAGTCTCTTCATGCAGGTTTGGAGAGATAGAGAAAAAGTTATGGACATTATGGAAGAAACTGCAGGTGCAAGAGTTGTTATATCTGCTAATACCATAGGCGGTACCAGACGTGATCTGAATAAAGAACAAATGAATAAGATATTAGTTATTATCGATGAAATAAAGTATGATCTTGAACAGGTTGAAGCTGTTTTCCTTAACAACTACACTGTTAAGCACAGACTTGTTGGAAGAGGATTATTATCAAAGGCTGATGCTATTGAGCTTTGTGCGGTCGGACCAATGGCAAGGGCAGCAGGAATACCGATGGATTTAAGAACTACAGGTTATTCTGCTTATGGTCAGCTGGACTTTGAACCTGTTACTCACACTGACGGTGATAACTACGCAAGAACCTATGTAAGATTGTATGAAGTTTATCAGTCAATAGATCTTATTAAGCAGGCAATAGCAAAGATTCCTGAAGGAGAACATGTTGTTCCCGTTAAGGGGAATCCACCAAAGGGAGAGGTTATTTCAAGAGTTGAACAGCCAAGAGGAGAAGTATTATATTACCTCAGAGCAAACGGTACTAAGAACCTTGAGAGATTAAGGCTCAGAACACCGACATTCCAAAATATACCCTCACTTATAAAGATGCTGCCGGGCAGTCAGCTGGCAGATGTGCCACTGCTTATTTTGACAATTGACCCATGTATATCCTGTACAGAAAGATAATGATTTATTTAATTGGATTGGAGGGGTTAGTATGTTAAAGATGGTTGAAAACGTATTTAAAAATTTGGTGTCAAAGCCAGCAACCAGAATGTATCCTTTTGAGAAAAGAGAGCCTTTTAAGGACTCCAGAGGACAAATAGAGGGTTGTGAAATAGATAAATGCATTTTCTGCGGTATATGCCAAAGAAAATGCCCTGCAAATGCAATTGTAGTAAACAAGGCTGAAAAGTCCTGGGAGATAAATCAGTTTAAATGTGTTATCTGCAATGCATGCGTAGAGGCCTGTCCTAAGAAGTGTATTGTTGCAAGCGCGTCTCATAAGACTGCAGTTTCAACTAAGGAAACTCTGAAAATTGTTCAACCTGAGAAGAAAGCTGAGACTCAGGATGAAAGTAAAGTTACTGCGTAAAACAATATTTAACAATAAAAAATTCAGGCCTTTTTAAGGGCCTGAATTTTTTACTTTATATTATTTTACGACAACAGACACAGTCTTTGTAAGAGCTCCATATTTTACTGTAATAACGGTGCTTCCTTTTGCAATAGCAGCGATCTGGCCAGTAGCTGAAACAGTTGCTACCTTTGTGTTGCTGGATGAATAAGTAGCCACTGATGTTACAACAAGATTTGTCAGTTTATACTCACTAACGGGAAGATCTCTAATATGATTAGTGTGGAATGGAGGGGAAAGCAGGTTAACACTCAGCTGTGCATTTTGTTTTGGTTTAAGAGAACCTAATACTATATCCTTACTTGCACAGGTGACTTCTAAACTATCCCTCATTTTATAAAGATTTTTTACTTCGGTCGGAGAAAGAGCATAGTTGTAAATTCTGAATTCATCCATTATTCCCTTAAAGAATACACTATCGGTTGTTCCGCCAATCCATAAAGGGCCGTTTGAATTCGATATATCTCCGTCAAATTCCTGGGTTCCTACAAGATTTCCATTGATATAGAGTTTTATTGTGTTGGAGTCTGCGTCAGTATTATCTTCATCATCTTTTCCGTTATAGGTTGCTGTATAAAAGAACCATCTTCCATCGAGCATTTCATTACTTGACTCTGTACTAAATTCAGCAATATTACCGTCATCATCGAAATTAGATAACGACAGTCGTTGTCCATCATTCCAGTCAATAAGGCTGTAAGAGGTTTGCTTCTTATTATGACTTTCACCGTATTTTGCAAAAATGGGTTGATTCTTTGAGCTTTTATCTTTGTATACCCACATGCCGAAGGTAAAACCTTTGTCCAGATCAAGGGAATCGCTATCCTTTACTTCAATATAGCTGGCTCCGCTGAACTTAATACCCTTTCCGGCTACTCCATCTACATACTTGAAATTATTTGCTTTTATTGCTACGCCATCATTTTTAAAGCCTGAAAAATCTAACAGACTATTTTCAAATCTATAAAATGCTACTAACTTATTAGGCTTATTGATTATGTGTTTGGCTTGTATATTTCCAGCAACTTCATCGTAAAGGGTTTCTACGTCAGAGTAGGATATAGCTGTATTGTAGATCCTCATGTCATCCAGAACACCTTTGAAGTAATTATCTACAGTCATAAAATGCCCAAATCCAATATACAGAGGTTGAGAGGAGTTAATAAGTGAAGTACTTACCAGTTCACTTTTAACAAGCTCTTTGTTTTTATAGATTTTCATGGTAGAGCCGTCATAAGTATACGTTAATAAAGTCCATTTTTGAATATCAACCTGTTTTTGTGAATGCACGTCTGCAGCACCGCTATCATCACAATAGGTTATTCCCGGAGTCATTTCCCACCATTCATAGACACCATAGGGGAAATCACCATATGGGTCGGCATTTTTGATGATATATGGCACGCCGCCTTCCATGTTATCCTTTTTCCGCATATCCTCTTTGTAAACCCAGAAGGAGAAGGTAAATTCATTTGTAAGGTCAAGTGAAGGACTGTCTTTAACTGATATGTAGCTTTTGCCGTCAAGCTTGACACCTTTACGGTTAACAACCCCATCTACAAAAGTAACTCCGTTTTTTCCTCCAACGGCCTCACCGTCATTTTTAAATTGAGATGAATCTTTTAAATCCCCTTCGAATCTCCAATGGGCTACCAAACCTTTGTAATCTCCCAAGGGATTCATCGTATCTTTGGTTGTATCAATATCCTCGGTTGTAGTGTTATCTTCAGTCTCTTCATAATCTTCATCTTCAGCAAATACATGCAATGCAGAAAAGGTACTGGTAAAAAGTAAAACTAGGACAATAAACACTGCTAATAATTTCTTATTCATAAAAGCCCCCTTATAGCTGTTAATATGTTTTAAACATTTAGCATCTCACAGCAAAAGTATATCATTTGAATAAGTTTAGGACTTCGATTTTATTGCTGTTGTATTCGGGTTTATTGCTATAAATCTGAATAAACTGTCAGATTTTCAATTTGCGGTATTGAGAGGGAAGCAGGCCTACTTTTCGCTTGAAAACCGATGAAAAGTGCTCAAGATTATTAAAACCACATAAAAAGCATATTTCAGTTATGGTGTGCTTTTTTAGTACCAATAATTCTTTAGCCTTCTCGATTTTTATATCAAGTAAATAATTATAGGGGGTTTTACCGGTAGTTGCTTTAAAAATTCTTATGAAATGGAACGGACTAAGATTTGCTACGTTTGCGATATCCTCAAGTGAAAAGTTGTTATTGTACTGATCTCTTAAGTAATTTATGGCTCTATTGATATTATCCCTTTCACAGTAGTTTTTTTCTGATATATGTGTTGGTAGATTACTTTTAAGCTCTCTAAGCAGATTGAGTACAATAAGATTTGTTATATTGTTCAGAATCAAATCTATTCCGTTCTGCATATATTTTGCTTCGGTCATAAACATTTTTAAAAGGGAGGATACTCCTGATCCAACAGATACACTTTCATTTACAAAGGATACATTTCCCTTGTTGCAAAATTGCATAGAGATATCGTTAAGAGTGTCCTTGTCAATTTGAAAAGTCAAGAATTGACAATTGGAAGTAGGCTTTAAAAAACCATGAAACTGCTCTGCATTAATAGGAAATAATTTATCCTTTTCAAAAGCTACGGGTTTATTTTCCAAAGAGGTGGTAGACATTTCTGATAAGGGTATTGAAAATTCATAACTTGAGTGTGTATGGCCTCCTTTAGGCATATCCAGGCCGCATTTCTGGGTAAGAATAATCATTGTCCTCCCGGTAAAGGTTTCGATTGGACCTTCATTATTAACTTGATCGGTTGAAAATGGGTATGGCCCTTCACCAAGCAGCTTCTTTATTCTTTGATCCATAGTTGACCTCTCCTATTAGAACTACTATAATAAGTCAATTGAGCAGGGTACTTTTCTATATTATAACATACTAATATTATCAAATTCCAAATAAGGTAATTAGTACATATTTATTTTAAGAAGCTTTATAAAATTCTATGTTAAATGAATGTAAAACTGTGAGGATGTATTATTGGAGGGTCAAAAGTGATATAATAACTTTGTCTGATTTGTTTGAAATACCATATCTGACTGACTTGAAAGTTTAAGTTAAATCTGAACTTAATCATGATTCAATCATGACGTAACTAAGGGTGGTAAGCATGCATGAATATGCCGTTACAAAATCAATGTTAAATATTGCTCTGGACGAAGCAAAGCGGGTCGGAGCGTCAAGGATTCTTGAAGTCCGTCTTGTTATTGGTGATTTGTCTACAATTTTGGATGATTCCGTCCAAATGTATTTTGATATTATGAGTGAGGGTACCGCTGCAGAAGGAGCCAGGCTTGTATTCAATAGGGTCAAGGCTGAGTTTAAATGCCGAGAGTGTGGAGCGGTTTTTATCAAGCCGCCTCAGGGCTTTGATTGTCCAAAGTGTGGAGGTATGGGGATGCCTACTGAAAAAGGAAGGGAATTTTATATAGAGAGTCTGGAGATTGAATAATTCACTTTTCACGTTTTAACCTTCACTACTTCCCCAAATAAACATATTATAAAATATGAATATTTTGGGGGGGGAGTAGAAATATATGCCCGGAGGAGGCTTTGTGTTGGTCTTAAACTTTGTTGATATAATTGGAACCGTAGCCTTTGCTGTATCAGGAGTACTAGTGGGCATAAGAAATAAACTCGACTTGTTTGGAATATACGTTCTAGCTATGATAACCGCTTCGGGTGGGGGAATAATAAGAGATGTGGTTATTGGCAGGAGCATACCTGTTTTCTTTACCGAATGGAAGTACTTTGCTGCTATAACTGCTTCTATGGTAATAACTTGTATACTATACAAATTTGTAAGTAGGATTATTTCTGTTATAATTCTATTTGATGCTATTGGTTTAGGTGTCTTTACAGTCACCGCCACATATCAGGCAATAAAATTCGGGCTACCCTTACTGGGAGTAGTTTTCGCAGGGGTGATAACGGGAGTGGGCGGTGGAATATTAAGAGATATTCTGGTTAATGAAATACCATTGATATTCAGAAGTGAGATTTATGCAATTCCATCCATATTGGGATCAGTGTTATTTTATCTGCTTCATACTAATGTAAATATTAATTTAAATACTTACATATGTATTGCATTCGTACTGACTATAAGGATGATTTCAGTAAAATTCGGTCTGAACCTTCCGGTGTTTAATAAGGGTGAGAGGTACAAAACTGATAACAGGAGAAACCGGAAGCATTTGGATTTGTAAGAATAAGAAGATATAAAACTATTCAACTTAATTAATAAATAATTATGGAGGTACCTATGGAAGTAAAAGTAATGAAAAACATAATGCATGCAAACGACAAGCTTGCAGAGGAAAATAGAGACTATTTTCAGAAGAAGAACATAAAGGCTGTTAATATAATGGCATCACCAGGATCCGGTAAAACCAGCACTATTCTGAAGTTAATTGAGGCTTTTGGTGATAAGGTCAGTGTAGCTGTAGTCGAGGGAGACATTGCTTCAAGTATTGATGCGGAGAAGATAGAGAAGCTTGGAAAACCTGTTATACAAATAAATACAGGCGGGGGCTGTCATCTTGACGCTAATATGATTAAAGCGGCAGTTGAGACTTTAAAGCTCGACGAGGGAGCAATACTATTTATTGAAAATGTGGGAAATCTCGTATGCCCATCCTCCTTTGACCTGGGAGAGGGAATAAAGATGGTAATAGCAAGTGTTCCGGAAGGACACGACAAACCCTATAAATATACTTCAATGTTTGAGTTGGCTGACTTAATAGTTTTAAATAAAACGGATCTGATGCCATATATAGATTTTGACAGAGATAGCTTTTATAAGGGTGTCAGAGCCCTGAATGAAAAGGCCGAGATTATTGAAGTTTCCTGTAAGACCGGTGAGGGAGTCGAAAAACTGGCACATTGGTTTTTAAGAACCGACAAGTAATGGTTAGGGCGATGTTTCACCAGAAACACCGCCCTTGATGTTAATATTCGGAAGGTAATTTGTCAATTACCTTGCAAGTATATCATAACCTGTGGCTGTCACTGCAATTGTGTATTCGCACTGTGCGGACAATGAACCGTCTCTGGTAAGTACAGTCCATTTGTCACGAGCGAGTTTTACACTGTAGCCGCCCTCGTTTATCATTGGCTCGACAGTAAAAACCATTCCGGGAAGCATTAAATAGCCTTTACCTGACTTTTGAAAATGGTCGATGTGCGGGTCTTCGTGGAATTTCAGTCCAACTCCATGTCCGCCCAAATCACGTACCACCGAATAACCATTTTGGTTTGCAAAGGGTTCAATGGCATTGCCAATATCATTTATAGAGCCAAAGGGCTTTACCTGTTCCGCCCCCAAATCAAGACATTGTCTTGTAATATCTGTAAGTCTTTTCGCCTCAGGGGATACCTCACCAATTAAATACATTCTGGAAGCGTCGGAAAAATAACCGTTTAAAATAGTTGAAACATCTATGTTTACAATATCTCCTGGTTTCAGCACTGTCTTGTCACTGGGAATGCCATGGCAGACCACATCATTAATAGAAGTGCATACACTTTTGGGAAACCCGTTGTAATTCAAAGTTGCGGGAATAGCGTTACTGTCTGTTGTATAGTCATAAACGAGTTTGTCAACCTGAGCAGTAGTCATGCCGGGACGAACTTCCTTTTCCAGTAAATCAAGTATTTCTGTGGTTATCCTGCCACTCTCCCTGATTCCATCAATCTGTTCCTGGCTTTTTATTATTGAGGGATGTGGAATGATATAACCCATTTGCTTGTATTTTTCAAGTTCCGACAAAATTTCATCATTGAACATGTATAAACCTCCTACCGTACTGTGGTACGGACTATATAGTATTAGTAATTTCGATTTTATTCTATTTTATTTCTAACAAAGCTACCGTAATATCGTCAATAATTTCGCTGGAATCTTTTCTACCTGAAAAGGCAATGGCCTTATCAATGAGCCCTGAAAGAGCAAGAGATGGTTCAAAATCAGCTTCAAGCAGGTGCTGTACGATTCGTTCCTCGCCAAATTGGGAGTTTTCTGTGTTTCTGATTTCAATTATACCGTCAGTGTAAAAAAACATTCTGTCACTCGGATTTATATCAACTCTTACCTCTACATATTCTGGATTTTCAACCCAGTTGCTTATGGGGATTCCGGGTGCCCTGAGTATTTGTATGTTTTGATTGGAAAATATAATCGGGCAAACGTTTAAACCTGCATTTGCATATGTAAACGTATAATCTGATACATTAATTATTCCATAAAAAATCGCTATATATAACTCATCAGAAAAGCCGTTCCTGTTAAAATATCTATAGAGCTCTTCAAGAGCCGTAGCCGGAGATAGAATAGTCTTATCCAGAGCGGTCCTAAGAAACATGGTTAACATGGAGGCTGCTACTCCGTGTCCGGATACGTCAGCTATATAAACACCTATATGATTATCGTCAATCTGATATATGTCCAGAAAATCGCCGCCTAGCGATTCACATGGCTTATAAATGAAACTAAAATCTATTTTATCTGTTGACAGCTGTTTTTTAGGAAGGAGACTGCATTGCAATCTTCGAGCTATTGACAGGTCGGCTCTTAATTTAGAGTTTTGATTCTCCAGTTCTTGGCTTAGTGTTTTTAATTCGGTAATATCGTGAAGGACTTCTATAACAGCGTCTATCTCACCTGTTTCCTGATTCCTGAGAGGCGAACTTGTAACAGAAAAATAACGTCCATTAATAATTTCTTCCTTGCTGGCTGACCAGTCAGAACGGTTTCTTCTTGACAAGCAGTTCGGACAGGGTGATTTACGACCAAGTGTAGTGTAGCATTTCTGACCTACTATGTCTTTATTGCCCAAGGCAAGACGCATGGATTTATTAACGAAAACTATGGTATCTTCCTTATTGATTACGCGTACCCAGTCCTGCATTCCATCAATAATATCTTCTATGAAATTACAGGCCTCAGTACCCAGTTTCTTTTTAAACTTTTGTGGCAATAAAATCAACCTCTCTAATAAAACTTTGGAAAATATCATAGATAACAACCGAAACTACATATATTTTAACATAGTTTATTCTAAAAAAACTGAAATCATTATAAAAATATTAACCTGTTTAATTTCTGTCAATACTATGAATAATTAAGATTTGCCCGAGCAGATTTGTTTCTGACGGGCTGAGAAATGGAGATTAGGATGAGTTTCGGGACAAAAATAGCTAACCTGAAGTATATTGATTCAGCTGCAGCAAATGCCTTTGCATTATTCTCAGAAGCGGTATACCAGCTGATAAAAGAATGTAGAACAAATAAAAATCGTGAAATAGTATTTGTATGTATTGGAACCGACCGGTCAACCGGTGACAGCCTTGGACCCATTATAGGGCATAAATTGAAGAACCTGCGTCGGGAAAATGTTCATGTATTCGGAAATCTTGATATACCGGTCCATGCAAAGAATCTTGAGGAAATAACCAAACAGATATACCAGAACTACCGTGATCCGTTTGTAATTGCAATTGATGCCTGTCTGGGCAAGGTTGACCATGTAGGACATATAACTGTGGGACAGGGCCCTATAAAACCAGGTTCTGCTGTTAACAAGGATCTGCAGCCCATAGGTGACATGCATATAACCGGAATTGTAAATTTCAGCGGCTTTATGGATTTCTTGATACTACAGAATACCCGGCTTGGAACAGTTATGAAGATGGCTGATACTATATCGGGGGGACTTAAATATGTTCTTTGGAGAATCTCCCGTGACGATGTGTTGGGGAGAACCATTCCACCACAGGCCACTCAGAACCATACAGATAAATTTGTGAACAAAATAAATTCATAAACATAAGCAATAAAATAATTCAAAAATACGTTGAGTACGCGAGCATAATTAAATCAATGGGAAGACTCGATTAAAAGAACTTCGGAAATTTGTAGGCGAATTACAAGTAGGTCAGGTGGCAAAGATACAGAAAGTAACTTTGAGCATCAAGCCGAGACAGGATATCGAGTGTTGTGCGACGCCTGAAATACTTGTGTGAGCCGTACTATTTCCAGCAAGTTCTTTGTGAGCAAGCCATTGATTTAAATTGTGCGGGAGTAATAAAATCAAAATCTATTTTCATCAATTTGTTTTTGAAATTATGGTGAACTTTCAGACTTTTCATAAAATTCCCCTTATAATATAATGTAACGAGGCAATAAAATGTCCTAGGTCTCTTGAATCTATGCGTTATATTAAATGTACAAAGATAAACGCTATAAGATAATTAATTAGTTGTTAAAGGTTATACTTTAAGGAGGGTTTTATGAATAATAGACGAAATGGTACTATGATTGTAGGATTAGTTTTAATACTGATCGGTATAGCATTTTTATTAAGAAATTTTGGTATTTTTGAGATTTACTTTGATATCTTTGATATAGGGTTCCTCTTTTCAAGATTTTGGCCAATGTTTCTAATAATACCGGGATTGATTTTCCACTACTCATTCTTTACCGCAAAAACCCAGGATGCGGGTTTACTTGTCCCAGGAGGTATTTTACTGGTAATGGGTCTGACTTGCCAGATATCCATGATATTTAGCGCATGGTCTTACATGTGGCCAGGATTTATTCTCGCAGTAGCAGTTGGCTTGTTTGAGCTTTATCTGTTCGGTTCAAAGGAAAAAGGGCTGCTTATACCTGTATTCATACTGGGTGGTTTGTCCCTCATATTTTTCGCAATATCACTTGGAAGAATTACCATGCTAAGATTGTATCTGATTCCTGCAATACTTATTTTTGGCGGATTGCTGATAGTATTCAGAAACCGAAGATGATAAAAACTCAAAAAAAGTGCCCCTTTGCCATATAATGCATATAATGGTATTAGTCATTAACTTCATGGGGATGGAGTAATAGAAGGTGTACTTATATGAGTAGGTATAATGAATTAATCACCAGACTGGAAAAGCTTGAAACCTATGTTTACAACAAAATTGAGCCATTAATCAAAGATAATATCAATAAGACGGCCGAAGGCCAAGAAGAAAACAAGAGCGAAAGCAATAATTTAGTCAAATCTAAAGCTTCAAAGCATCAAAAAGCATACAGGCCGGAAAGAAATTATAAAAAAAGATGTTATATTAGATAAAACGTGGGAATATATATATAGTATTAACTATAGAAATGAGTAAGCAGACGTTTATAGTTAATATTTTGAAGACTTTTATACAAGGAGTGGATAAACAGATGGATAAATACGTATGTACAGTTTGCGGTTATGTTTATGACCCGGAGGAAGGGGATCCTGACAGTGGGATAGCACCCGGCACAGCTTTTGAAGATATTCCGGAGGATTGGGTATGTCCTTTGTGCGGAGTTGACAAAAGCATGTTTGAAAAACAATAAAAGTGAACATGAAATTACTGAAGACGGTTTTCCAGAGCGCTTTCGCGTTGGAGAGCCGTTTTTTAGTGCATAGGTAAATAACATATTTTATTAAGGGGTGATTTCTGAATGTATAAAGGTAAGCCTGTCATTGGAATTACAGCGGCATTTGATTTTGAAAAAGCAACAAGTAACTTGAAGGACGACTATTATGAGGCCATTATTCAGTGCGGTGCCGTTCCTGTTCTGATTCCTGTAACAGAGGAAAAAAGCGTCTGGGTGGAATATCTGGACATTTGTGATGGTATAATCCTGTCTGGAGGCCCCGATGTTGACGCGGGGTATTTTGGACAGAATAATATGCCTTACTCCAGAGAAATTTCACCCATCCGAGACAGCATGGAACTATTTCTAGTACATCAGGCTCTGACTGTGAACAAACCTCTGCTTGGCATATGCAGAGGAATACAGGTTATAAATATAGCTGCCGGTGGAAGTATTTTTCAGGACATTTATGCGGAGAATAATTCTGATATTAAACTTATCCAGCATAGTCAAATGGCTCCACGGTGGCATCAGATACATAGTATCGGGATAGTTAATAGTACCTGTTTACATGGAGTCTTCAGGAGAGAAAGCCTCAAGGTAAATTCTTTTCACCATCAGGCTGTCAGAGAGGTCGCCCCGGGATTTATTATAAATGCTTCTTCTGAGGATGGGATAATTGAAGCTATAAGTAATGAGAATAAAAAGTTTGCTTTAGGAGTCCAGTGGCATCCGGAAAATTTGTGGAGAAAAGACAAATTTCATTTGAAGCTCTTTGAAAGGCTTGTAGCTGTATGTTAAAATATACTAAAACTATTTGAAATATAATGCTTTAATATAACGGAAGGTAAAACATGAAGGATTTTACAGTACTCGCAGAACTGGATTCTTATCTAAAGGAGTTTTTAGGAGGTTTTTATAGCCCGGTCTTTAAGGCTGGCAAAATTATTCTTATTATATTAGTCGCTATCCTGATAGCCAGGATTGGTATGATACTTATTAAAAAGCTTTTTGAAAAACGAAAAAACTTAAAGTTTTAAAATGAGCGAAAAGAAGCTGGACACAATGGCTACTTTAATAGCCAGCGTTTTTAAATATGCTGTATACATTTGGGCCATTCTGATGATATTATCAGATGTTTTGAATTTAAAGTCAGTACTTGCCGCTGCGGGAATAGGTGGTGTCGCTATTGGTCTTGGGGCTCAAAGCCTTATTAAGGATACACTTTCGGGCTTTTTTATATTGTTGGAGGATCAGTTTGCTGTAGGTGATCTTATTACTATTGATACAATGACGGGAACAGTAGAGCAAATGGAGCTTCGTGTTACCAGAATAAAAAATTTTAATGGAGACCTGTACATTATTCCGAATGGCGAAATTAAAAGGGTCACCAACCATACAAGAGATAATAGGATGGTTATAGTTGATGTACCTGTAGCCTATTCTACAAGTCTGGAAAAAGCATATGATATAGCCCAAAAGATTTGCGATGAAGTAAAGACGGAATTCTCAGTTTTTACTGAAGAACCTAAAATTCTGGGTATCACCGAATTGGGCAAGCAAAGTATAAATATGAGAATTACAGCACGCACTTATCCAAACGAACAGTGGGCGGTTGAGAGAAGGATAAGGATTAAGATTAAAGAGGCATTTGAAAAAACAGGTCTTGAGTTTTATGACCGGACCGCTATTATAAGGGAGGAACAGCATGGCAGATAGATTTGCAGTAGGAGATATTGTTGAGATGAAAAAACAGCACCCCTGTGGAAGTAAGCAGTGGGAAGTAATCAGAACAGGTGCAGACTTCAGAATAAAATGCCTGGGATGCTCACACCAGGTGATGCTGGCCAGAACCAAATTTGAAAAGGGTGTCAAGAAAATAATCAAATCAAATCTAGTGCAGGGAACGGATAATTCTGTAGTTCAGTAAACTTTACATGGTGCGACAAAGGACTGAAACCCATAATTTGACCTAATTATGTATATATGATACAAATGTGGCAATACTTAGTAGTATCACGCTGGCAAGAATAATATTAATTTCATTCAAATGCTGGCAGGTCATTACTAGGAGGCTAAAATGGAAGAATTACAAAATGCCACACCCTCAGAAAAGTTTGAGGCTGTTATAAAGGAGTATCTGCATCAGGGTAAAGAAAAGCTTGAAAAAGACCTTGCAGGAACAAGAGAAGCCATAAAGCTTATTGCTAAAGAGAAGACAAAGAATTTTATGAGAACAATGGATTTTGGATTGAGTGAAGAAGAAAGAAATTGTCTGAG
>JAEYWA010000183.1 GCA_023431385.1 Bacillota bacterium
TTATGTAAATAAAATAAATAAATATATAAGTATGTATAAAAAGCTTTACGATAATCGCAAATAATGATATTTTTATATAAGAAATTATATTTTTTTCAATTAAATTGAGCGTTGTAAACCATTAATAGCCTAGAGGTTAGTTTATATACGCCGGAAAAGGAGATAAAAATGAGTTCATTCCTTTTTGAAAGAGACTTGTTGTATCCGACAGACAATATTCTGGATCCTGGTATTTTGCATATTAAAATTCTGAATCCTAACAATTCAAAAATGCCGGTTGTTGTTGAACCGAAATCAAATCATTCGGCAGTTAAAAATATAAACTCTGTATTGGATCTTTTACAGAAGGATATCTTTGACAGAATAAACATCAGGGTTTATGATAACACACTTGTTTATGTAATGTTAAATGAATTGGATAAAGAAGAATATGGAAGCACCAAGTGCGTAAAGGTTGTATTTAAAGGAGTTCATGAGTTTTCTTTAGAAGCAGTGGCTGATGAAGAGTACGAAAGTTTACTATAAAATTTTAATTTTGGTATTTATGGCGAAAACCCCCATGAGTGTTTCAAGGAACATTCCGGGGGTTTTATAAACGTTCGCATTGTCAGATGGGGGAAGGTAAATTACATGTTATATTGTTCTCTGAACAGATTGAGCAACCAACCGTAATTCTCCCATTAATGTTTCAAATTTTTCAGGCCTTAGTGATTGAGGACCATCGCAAAGGGCACAAGGGGGGTTGGGATGAACTTCTATAATCAAACCGTCGGCTCCTGTGGCAACAGCTCCCTTCGCAAGGGCAGGTACAAACTTCCAGTTCCCGGTTGCATGGCTCGGGTCAACAACGATAGGAAGATGTGAAACTTCCTTGATTGCAGGAATTGCGCTCAGGTCAAGTGTATTCCTTGTCACTGTTTCAAAGGTGCGGATCCCCCGTTCGCATAGGATAACGTTATGATTGCCCTCTGCAATAATGTATTCTGCTGCCATAAGCCATTCTTCAATAGTTGCAGACAAACCACGTTTTAATAGTACAGGTTTATTGGTCATACCAACCTCGCTCAGCAGCCGAAAGTTTTGCATGTTTCTTGCGCCAATCTGAAATATATCGGTATATTTATTGACAAGTTCAACATCTCTTGTATCAACAACCTCGGTAACCAGCTTCAGCCCGGTAGCTTCGCGACCTGCAACCATTATTTTAAGTCCGTCCTCCTCAAGTCCCTGGAAGGCATATGGAGAACTTCTTGGTTTGAAAGCACCGCCTCGAAGTATCTTTGCACCTGCATTCTTTACGCTTATTGCAGTTTGTACGAAATCCTTTTCGTTTTCAATGGCACAGGGACCTGCCATGACAACTATTTCATTACCGCCGATTTTTACATCTCCTACATTAATAACCGTCGGAGTCTGCTGAAGCTCATTACTAGCCAATTTGTAAGGCTTCATAATAGGGACCAGGGTCTCAACTCCCGTCATTTGTGAAATAGCGTGAATATTAAGCAACCGCTTATCACCTATTGCACCAATAACTGTTTTACAATCACCGTAAATCGGATGTGTTTTGAAGCCCAGTTCAATAAGTTTGTTTTCAACGTTTCCAATGTCCCGTTCGGTAGCGTTTTGCTTCATTACAATAATCATAATATACCTCCTGAAAAATCATATTGATATTGTTAATCAAAACTAAATAATAATACAAAAAAGCCTTCATCCCTGTAACAAGGGACGAAGACTTATAATCTACGCGGTACCACCCAAATTGGTAAAAACCCATCTCATGCATGTACGGGATAACAAATAATCCGATACACTCCTTCTTTAACGGGAAGTCCCGGTATGACCTACGTTTAAGGTTCAATCATACTGTTCATGGGAGAACTCACAAATGCACTATCCTGCAGTACTTTCACCGCCTACTGCTCGCTTTGAAGAATCATAAAATTTGCCAACTGTTCATTCGGAATGAAACAGTTTTCCCATTCATCACATTTCCATACAATATTATATTAATAAATATACTAACATGCTACTTTTTATATTGTCAACAATTATTTCGAAATCAAAACCTACATATTTCGAAATCAAAACCCTAAACACGTCTAGGATTTCCTTAGTATTCTTTCTATAACCGTGCTTCTTGCAGCAGTTTCAAAGGTATCATCCAAAACTCCGAGGCCTTGGAAATCGGGATACTTCTGTTTCAATGCCAGACTTAGCAAGTGATCGGTCAGGTGAGGGTTTTTTGGAAGCAGACTGCCGTGGGAATATGAACAGTAAACATTATTGTACACTGCGCCTTCATAGCCGTCGGTACCGTTATTTCCATTTCCCGAAAGGACTTTTCCTAGTGGCTTGATACCTTCTCCAAGAAAGGTTCTGCCCGAATGGTTTTCAAAACCTACTATTTTTAAAGGATTACCGTTTTCTTTTATTAGTTCGCTTTCAAAAACTATATTGCCTATCATTCTTTCTTTTCCACCAACAGTCCATAAGTCGAGGGCTCCGAGATACTCAATTTCCTTTCCGTCCCAGGTCTTATAGTACTTTCCCATGAGCTGATACCCTCCACATATACAGAGAAATACCTTCATTCGGTCTATTGCAGCTTTTATTTCACTTCCCTTCTGATTCAACACATCAGCCTGAAGTATTTCCTGCTCGTAATCTTGTCCGCCGCCAAGGAAAATAAGATCATATTCGGAAGAATCAAAAGAATCGCCTATTGTAACATTTTTAATATCAACATTAATTCCATGCCATTCTGCCCTTCTTTGTAGAGCCAGTATGTTGCCTCTGTCTCCATAAGTATTGAGCAGATCGGGGTATAAATGACAGATATTCAGATTGTAAATATTAGCATCCATTATTTCCAGAACTCCTTCAAATTGTACTTTTTCGTTAAGATACCACGGATATCCAGCATGGCAGTATAAGTAGGCAGTATGTGGAATACCCCTCCTGACGGCGTTTGTTCCAGCCCACGTTCCAGGAGCAACTGGTAGTCCTTAATTATTCTTATCTTCCTGATATCCAGTCCGCTGTATTTCAATCGGACTGCCATATCCTCGCCCCTAACACCGGAGGTGAACAAATTACCTATCCTGTCAGACACTTTATTAAGCTGCTCGAAATCTACATCCCAAAGCCAGGATATATCTGTACCGTCAGCAAGATTGTCATTAATCAGAAATGCAGCATTCAGCTGCTTATCGTCGAGGGTCAGAAAGTTCAACACCTGATTAAAGCCGGTGGGATTTTTTACCAAAATTAGTTTAATGATTTTGTCACCAACAGAGATTGACTCCATTCTGCCAAACCCGCATTCAAAGGATTGCATGGCACTTATAACGGTTCCGGTGCAATAATTTAAAGCAAGACCACAGGCTGCTGCTGCCATTGCATTATAGACGTTATACAAGCCGGGGAGATTGATGCGGGTTGTGTACTGCTGTTCCTGGTCGGAGAGTGGTGGAACAGACCTCCAGTTGATGGTGGTATAACTGCTCCCGGCCTCTTGTATACCGGTACATTCCAGATGAGCAGCAGGTCTTTTATAACCGCAGTTTGTACAGTAAAAACCGCCCAGATGACCGTAAATATGGTTTGTATACTCATACTTGTTTTTGCAGTTTATGCAGAACATGGCGTCAGTATTTGTATCTCCTACGCCTGAACTGTTACCGGAGTTGTTGCCTGTATCCGTCTCAGGAGAAATGCCATAATATAATACCTGCTTTTGAGTATTTCTGCCTAGGGAAGCACATATGGAATCATCGGCATTGAGAATGAGTGTTGTGCTGTCATCAATTCTTTCAAGTCCGGATTTGACCGCGTTCAACGTTGAGTACAATTCTCCATATCTGTCCAATTGATCTCTGAAGAAATTTGTGACAACTACGGCTTTGGGCTGAAGATGTTTAGTTACCTGATTAAAGGCGGCCTCATCACTTTCAATAAGTGCCACCCGGTGTTTTGGCTTGCCTGTAAGGGTTACCGCCTGAATAAATATGGTAGTTATCCCGCTTAGAAGGTTGGCACCGGATTTGTTAGTTATGTAATCCACATTATTGTTTTTCAATATTTCTTCAATAATTCTGGTAGTTGTAGTTTTACCATTTGTCCCGGTTACCATTATGACTTCAAAATTTCTGGCAACTGACCTGAGTATGCCTGGGTATATCTTGAAGGCAAGTTTACCCGGAAGAGTAGTTCCGCCCCTTCTCAAAAGACGGAGAACTTTAATTGCAAGTTTCGATATAAAAATTGAAATTAATTGTTTCAAATTCATAAATGCTCCTGAACTATTCTTAATACATTATTAATTAGACCTTTTACATTAATAAATGTTATATTAAAAGCCATATAAATCTAATAAAAAACATTATAACATTTTAACAGACATATAAGAAGTATTGACATATTTATTAATATCTTATTTGATGGGTAATACATTTTTATGATATAATTACCCTGATAAAAGCCAACAATCCAACACATCCGGGTG
>JAEYWA010000188.1 GCA_023431385.1 Bacillota bacterium
CTCAAATACCTTTACATGCAAGTACTCAAATGACTACTTACAATCTTGAGGGAGTAAAGGCACTTGAAAAAGCAGGCTTCGAAAGGGTAGTGCTTGCCAGGGAACTTGAAATTAATGAAATAACTGAGATTAGTAAAAATACAGCTCTTGAAATAGAAGTGTTTATTCATGGCGCATTATGTATAGGCTATTCAGGGCAGTGCCTGATGAGCAGTCTTATTGGCGGCAGAAGCGGAAACAGGGGAAAATGCGCTCAGCCATGCAGGATGCATTATTCAATGACAAAGGATGGTAGCAGTATTAAGAGCAGCTATTTGTTAAGTCCAAAGGATATTTGCCATATCGACCATATGGCAGACCTTATCAACTCCGGAGTTGCATCCTTTAAAATTGAAGGCAGGATGAAAAGCCCCGAATACGTTGCAGCTGTTGTAAGCACCTATCGTAAATACCTCGACCTGCTGGAGCAGGAGCGAGCTGTTATGGCAGAGAACTCCGGTAACGCTCAGCAGGCGCAACTGGAAAATCCCAAAGTTTCCGGCCCGGACAGACACCGACTCCTGCAAAGCTTTAACAGAGGGGGCTTTTCGAAGGGTTATCTGCTAGGCAAAACAGGGCCAGATATGATGGCTTACCAAAAGCCTAAAAACTGGGGTACCTATTTGGGTACTGCCCTTGCCCAGGACAGAAGCACCAAATCGGTTAAGCTAAAGCTGGAAAATACTCTGGGTAACGGCGACGGCATAGAGATATGGTCGGGAAAGACCTACGAGGAAAGTCCCGGGGGTATTATTACACAAATAGTATTGGACGGTGGTAAGCAGGTCAAGCGCGCAAACTCCGGAGATATTGTATGGGTATCGGTTATCAGGGGAAATATCGAAAAGGGCAGCAAGGTTTACAAAACCTCGGACAAGGAAATGTTGGAACAGGCAGCAGCCTCCTATGCAAAGCCCTCAAGAAAGGTAGATATAAAGGCTGCTTTTACTATGAGAGCAGGTGAATTGCCTGAAATAACCTTATTTGATTTTGACGGGAATATTGTATCGGTAAAGGGAGAGGTGCTTCCTGAGAAGGCTGTTAACAAACCTCTTACAGGGGAAAGAGTTTCAGAGCAGCTGAAAAAAATGGGTTCTACACCCTTTAATGTGGTTGAGCTGCAAATAGATATGGACAAGGATATTGTCCTTCCCATAAGTGAGTTGAACAATATCAGAAGAAAAGCAGCAGAGCTTCTGGAGATCAAACGGATAATATCGGGAAACCCATATAACAGTATCAAAGGTCAACCGACAAATTCCGATCACAGGACAGAATATGATAAACGCAATCTGACGAATTTCCAACGTGAATTGACGTATTTCCCGGGAAATATGTCGACCAAGCATGGAAATATGTCAGAGGGTCATGGGAATGTGCTGAATAGCTCAGAAAATGCCGTTGAAATTGAGAAATACTCTGAAGAAATCGAAAAAAGAGTGAAGCTATCTGCGCTGTTTTACAACCTTAATAAGAATCTGGAGCTGGGTAAGCTGCCGGCAGACAGACTGTATATCCACTTTAATGAAATACTTGACAGCGCAACAGCTGAGCAAATAAACAATGCACGGGAAACGGGAAAAGAAGTGTTTGCATTTGTGCCGGCAGTAATAAAGGGTAAGCAGACAGAAATATTGAATAAAAATGCCGGTATTATATATAATCAGACAGATGGCTTCCTTGTGGGAAATATGGGAGTGGGAGAGTTATTGAGAAGCAGACTGGGAGAACAGGTTAAGTTGATGGGTGACTATGCCCTAAACCTGCTAAACAGCTCGACCGCTTATTACTTCAAGGAGGCGGGTTACAGCGGGGCGACCCTGTCCTATGAGCTCAACCTTTCACAGCTTTCGGGTCTTATATTACCTGAGGACTTTGAAACAGAGCTGGGCGTTTACGGAAGAATACCTGTAATGACAAGTGAGTACTGTCCCGTAGGAGGCAGTGCAGGGAATGCTGCTCCTCACAAGTGCAGAACTGAATGTAAAAACGGTGTATTTCATCTGAAGGACAGAAAAAATGCTGCGTTTCTTGTGAAATGTGACTGTGTGGACTGTAGAAGTACAATATTCAATTCTGATATACTATTTGCACCTGAACTGATGGACAGCATATTGAAGACAGAGATGATGTATATACGGATGAGTTTCGTAGATGAGAGCATTGAGGAAGTATATGATATAGTAAATTTATATAAGGACCTGATCAACGGAAGAAAGAATGCTTCCAAAGGCCGGAAGGTAATAGAATATGTTAAAAGCAAGGGTATTACAAAAGGGCACTTGCAAAGAGGTGTTTAATCAGTTTTTTTAAGCGCCGGAAATGGAGGGAAAAGTGATAGAGATTTTTGTTGAGGTTTGCAGAGAGGGTGCAGTACTGCCGAGGTATGCGAATCCGGGTGATGCAGGAATGGATGTTTATGCAGCCGAGGAAGTTATAATTTCTCCAGGAGAGACGGTGGTTGTACCTACTGGACTTAAGCTTGCAATACCGGAGGGATACGAGATCCAGGTAAGGCCTAGAAGTGGTTTGTCGCTGAAAACTCCAATCAGAATACCCAATTCTCCCGGAACAATTGACTGTGGTTACAGGGATGAATTAGGAATAATTGTAAATAATAACTCTGATAAGAGCTTGTGTGAAAAGGAGCTGGTTCCTTATACACTTGATGAAAAGGGTAACAGAAGCGGAGCATATGTTATCAGGAAAGGTGACAGAATAGCTCAGATAGTCTTACAGGTTGTGCCCAAAATGGTGCTGACACAAGTTTCCTCAGTCAAAGACATTGGCATCAACAGGGGAGGGGGCTTTGGTTCCACTGGAGTGACCGATTAAACAGGAGGTGATTTTATCAATATTAACGGAAATACGCAATCCATAAAAGATAGACTGCTCACCGAGCTTGAGGGTTTATACCATAAAAAATATGGCTCAAGGGAGCTTGTTCCTGTTGAATTGGCAGAAACTATTGCAAGAATATCCCATGAGATTAACAGGGAAATATCTGTTCTTATCAATCGAAGGGGTATTGTGGTTGACATAAGTATTGGTGACAGTGGAACGGTATCACTGCCGCAGCTGGACAGCAGAAGAGGAAAGACCAGACTATCAGCAATCAGATGTATTCATACACATCCCGGCGGGAATGGAATGCTGTCTCAGGTAGACATAAGTACACTCCAAAAGTTAAGACTTGATGTTATGCTGGCAATGGGTATAAGTGAGGGACAGCCTACCGAGATATATGCAGGCTGTCTTTCGGCGGAGGATGAGTTTGATGTATTTGGGCCGTTTACCCTTGGGGAGCCGAGGCTTAACTATATTTATAAAATCATAGAGGAATTGGATGCCTCGGCGAGAGATGATATATACGAAAATGAGGAAGAGTCCGAGAAGGCCATATTGGTTGGACTGGAAACCAGTCAGAGCAGATTGGAAAGTGCTGCTCTCAGGGATGCTGAAGACTCTCTTGATGAACTTGAGGAGCTTGCGATGACCGCCGGTGCCCTTGTGGTAGACAAGATTCTCCAGCGCAAGCAGGCACAGGACTCAGCCTACTATGTGGGAAAGGGTAAAATAGAAGAACTTTCCCTGCTGTGCCAGGCACGGGATGTTCAGCTGCTGATTTTTGACGATGAGCTCTCCGGGGCTCAGATAAGAAATATTGAAGAGCAATCCGGGGTGAGAGTTGTTGATCGGACTACCCTCATATTGGATATTTTCGCCCAGAGAGCCATATCTAAGGAAGGTAAGCTTCAGGTAGAACTGGCACAGCTGAAGTATAAACTTCCCAGACTCATTGGTCTCGGGACTGAGCTTTCCAGACTTGGAGGAGGTATCGGTACCCGTGGTCCCGGTGAAAAAAAGCTGGAAGTGGATAGAAGGCATATACGCAGGAGAATAACAAATCTTGAAAGGGAATTGGAACAGCTTGAAAAGCGAAGGGATTTCCTGCGGAGTACCAGAATTAAGAATAATGTACCAGTAATCGCTATTGTAGGTTACACAAATGCGGGAAAGTCAACTCTGATGAACAGGCTTTGCGGTGCCACCGTCTTTGTAGAGGATAAGCTTTTTGCGACCCTTGACCCATCTGCCCGTAAGCTGATACTGGCTGATGGAAGGGAAGCAGTCCTTATTGATACTGTAGGCTTTATAAGAAAACTGCCCCATGATTTGGTTGAGGCCTTTAAATCAACACTGGAGGAGGCAGTCCATGCCGATATGTTGCTTCATGTTGTTGATGCATCCAATGACAATGCAGCTATGCAGATAAGTGTAGTAGAAGAACTTCTTGAGGAGCTTGGTGCAGCCTCAAAAAGTACTATACTTGTTTTAAATAAGCATGACCTTGTAGCCGGAGGCGGAAGAATCAGCTCTATGGGGTATTCTGCTGTTAGTGAAATATCAGCGGTAACAGGTTATGGCATAGAAGCACTCCTTGAAAAGATAACTGAGGGCTTTAAAGAACAGCTTAATGAAATATCCATGTTGATTCCGTATAATGAGGGATGGGTAATGCCATATATTTATAAGCATGGTCAGATAATTACTCAGGAATACCTGGAAGAGGGCATAAAAGTGCAGGCGTTAGTCAAAATAGACAAGACTCATAAACTCGAAGAATTTATCCTTGTATAAAATGACTACGTGGGTTATTATATTATTAATAGGATGTATTATATTCTATGCAATGGAAATAATAAGGAATAGTTGGATGATTTATACATAAGTTATAATATTGTTTAACTATTCTGAAATAACTCAAAAAAATCTATCAGGGAAGGGGTTTTGATTATGCTTGTAAGAAACTGCGCTGGTGGTGTTGTCTTTTCCGGAGAGAAAGTATTTCTTCTCAAAAATGAGAAGGATGAGTGGGTACTTCCAAAAGGGGTAATAAAAAATGGTGATTATCCCGACGAGGTAGCATTGCGAAGAGTAAAAGAAGAAACAGGAATTGATGCAAAAATTATATCAACCGCAGGTAATACCAATTATGAGTTTTTCTCAGTCACACGTCAAAGACCAGTCTGTAATAAAATAACATGGTACATCATGAAATCCCTTGATGATAATTATGAAGTTAATAAGAAAGAAAGTTTCAGTGATGGCGGATATTTTACCATTGATGAAGCGTTGCAAAAAGTAACCTATAGTCAGGATAAATCCCTGATAAATTTATCTTTTTCAAAATACAGTAAACTTGCTTAGCTTGTAACATATTTAAAAAGGAATTATATTATTTATTTACGTAATAAATCTGAAATACCTGCAGCACTCTATATACGGGAGTGCTGCTTTTAGCGTACAGGAAATTATATTTTTACTATTGTTTGGCTTGTTACCAACCTTTGTTAATTCGCTTCTTGGTTTATTTATATTCCGTTCTGGGTTATAATAACTTTATTCCGAACAAATTCACGTTAAAAACAGTTCGATTAACATCCCCTTTTCGCGAATCGGATAGCAAATAAGTTGTAATAAGAGGAGATTGCCGCTGACAGCGGCTATAGGTATTAGGAAATGATAATAGAGTTCAAGACAGTACTTAATTCGGCATTAACAGAATTTGAGGAGAAAAAATCAAGATTTATAACAAATATAAAGCCCGTATCGACAGAGGACGAAGCAATTTCATTTATAAATGAAATTAAGACTAAACATTGGAACGCAACCCACAATGTCTATGCCTATAGTATAAACAATGAGACTCTGGTCCAGCGTTTCAGTGACGATGGTGAACCGTCTGGTACTGCCGGGATGCCGGTACTGGAGGTTATACGAAGAATGGGTGTTCAAAACGTCGTGGTTGTTGTAACCAGATACTTTGGAGGTACCCTTCTGGGAGCATCCGGGCTTATCAGAGCATACAGCCATGGTACTTCACTGGGGTTGGAGGCGGCAGAGGTTGTTACAAGAAAGTTATGCTTAAATATTAACATAATGATTGAATATACCTTGTTCGGAAAGTTGCAGAATATGCTTATGACAAATAACAATATAATAAAAGGTATACAATACGGTCAGGATGTTGAACTGACGGTTCTAATTGAAATGGGCGGTGAGGAAGCCCTAATCAAGGAAGTAGTAGAGAATACCAACGGAAGAGCAATTATTGAAAGCGGAGAAAAGGAATACATAACACTGGATGGAAACGGCAGGCTAATAACTGCTCAATAAACGAAAATTACGCTGTTTTGCCGGTAGTTGATTATTTGAAGATTTACTATTATAATGTTTAAGTAATATTTTTGGGAGAAAGATTAATCTGTAAAATTTTTCACATAAAATGTTTATGATAATGTAATCAGCATTAGGGAGGTATTTATGTCAGGGCATTCAAAATGGGCTAATATTAAACGCCAAAAAGGTTTGGCAGATGCTAAAAAGGGTAAGGTTTTCACCAAGCTTGGCAGGGAAATACAAATAGCTGTAAAAGTTGGGGGAAGCACCGACCCTAATACAAATTCCAAATTGAAGGATGTTATAGCAAAGTGTAAGGCTTCAAACATGCCTAACGATAATATTCAAAGAAGTATAAAAAAGGCGGCCGGAGACGGAGACAGTGCAAATTATGAAGAAATAACCTATGAGGGCTACGGTCCCGGCGGGGTTGCTGTTATTTGTGAATGTACTACGGATAACAGAAACAGAACTGCAGGAGATTTACGACATTACTTTGATAAATTTGGGGGCAATCTGGGTCAGAGCGGTTGTGTTTCCTTTATGTTTAATAAAAAGGGAGTAATCGTTATTGAAAATGATGGAAAAATAAGCGAAGATGATCTTATGATGGAAGCACTTGAAGTTGGTGCTGAAGACTTTAAGGCTGACGGTGATGTATTTGAAATACTAACTGACCCCGCAGACTTTTCAGCTGTTCGTGAAGCACTTGAAAAGAAGGGCTACGAGTTCCTCGAAGCAGAAGTTTCGATGATACCGACTACCACAACAAAGCTTACTGATCCCGAGCATATCAAGTTTATGGATAAGTTGATTGAAAACCTTGAGGACCTTGACGATGTTTCTAACGTATATCACAGTTGGGAGCAGGATGAGGAAGAAGAGTAAGCTACAAGTAGAAGATAAAGTGAAAGTGAAGAGTTATGGAAAAAGTCGGCTTTATGCCGACTTTTAAAGTTTTAGGCAGACCATGAGGCCGGCCGACATTAACTTTTCACCATTCATAACCCAAGTTTACATTAACTAATTATCCAGTATTTCCAATCTGCCTTCGTCAATAAACTTCTGTATGTGAGCAACCTTGATATCCAATTCAGTAGCGATTTTTCCAATAGTAGACCTGGGATACAATTTCAGATAACTCTTTATTTTCTTAAACTCCAATTCGTTTCTTTGACTACAGCTAAGGCAGAGACCGTCACTGGTAGTATATTGGAAGGTACCTAAACATTCTTTACATTTCTTTGTATCAGACATAAATCATACCCCTATAATTAATTTTTAACTTCCTTATCTGTTTTTTCACTAAGGGATACATCAGGATTTTTAACTTCAAGAACATCCAGTATAAAAATAAATATAGGTATTCCGATTATCAGTCCCCATATTCCCAACAGATACTCTGAAACAATAAGAACTACAAAGGTATAGAAAACCGGAAGTTTAGTTTTTTGAGACATCAGTTTCGGGTTGAGAATATAACTCTCAAGAGCGTGCAATATAGCGATTAGGACAAGCACATAAACAATCATTTTGAAGCCGCCGATGGTAAATGCAATTATGGATAAAGGTATCAGCGATATAACAACTCCGGCTACAGGGACAAGTCCCAGTACAAATATCATTGCTCCAAGTCCCAAAACCTGTGGAAAATCAAGCACATATAGCATTATCATTGACAAAATAGTATTTACAAAGGAGATTGTAATTTGAGTTTGAATAACTTTACCAAAGGATTGAAGAAACTTTCTTCCAAAGAATGCCATCTCTTCGTAAACAATCCTTACTTTGCTGTTTTGAAAATTTAAGGTAAATTTTACTATTCTGTTCTTTTCAAGTATAAAGAATAAGCTTAAAATCAGTGCAATAAAAATTTCAATTCCCCATTTACCAATATTAGTGATGGATTTAATAAGACCTTCATAGTTATTGGTAATATAAGTGGATACTTTAAATTCTCTCAAAAGCGATAAAATGTAATTCAAGGTATCGTTCTCATAAGTTCCGTTAAGGAAAATTATGGCTTGTTGAATAATAGTATTTACCTCAGAAATAATTTTAGGAATATACAAATACAGTACATAAACGGCTAGTGTAACAATAGCCAGATATACAATAATTATAATGGCCTTTAATATCCTGGAGTTAAGATTTTTGGCTCTTCTAAATACAAAGTCCTGGGCAGTATACCCGAGATATGCAAAGATGAAGGTTAATAAAAACATATTGGCCATACCTCTTAGGAGGTAAATGCCTACTCCAAAAGCAATAAGGATTAATATACGCCTTGGCATTTGCTTTGTGAAGATAGATTTAATAGTCGTCATAGAAAACCGTTTCCTTGTTAAATTTTAAGAAAAACATCAAACTCCCGTTTAAAACGGAAATTATGTAATTTACTTATAAGTCAATTATATAGAAATATTGATAACTAATAAAGAGGTTTTCAATAAAAATGAAGTTCAAATATTGTTACCTTCAATTTTAATCTTTATAATTAAATAAAAGGATACCGTCCAAAACGGCATCCTTTTATTATTGCGTCCATACGGACTCTTACCCGCTAATATTACTTGTTCATACCCTGTTGATCTCTGAATGTCTTAAATACTGTTTTAGTGATGTTTCCACCAATTTTACCAGCTTCTCTGGAAGTCAAATCACCATTATATCCTTCTTTGAGGTTTACGCCTACCTGAGAAGCTATTTCATACTTCATGTTCTCAAAACCACTTGGTCTGTTATTAGATCTGTTGCTTGACATAATCGCATTCCTCCTTTTAGTATCACCATATTTCACTTTAACAGTGATTTTGTTGGTGTAATAATATATTCTGCAATAAGTAAAAAAATATTACGGTAATATATTACTTTTGGGTTATTAATTTATGGAAGGATCTCAGTAGGATTAAAGTTTAATCGATTATATATTACTGAATATAACGAGGTATAAAAAATGCCCCCTGCTTCTACGAAGTGGAGGGCTAACAAGTTAGCCCTTGTACCGCTTCGGGTTTCAGACGGTGAGCGTATCCCAGATGTCCATTGTGTTTCAAAAGGCACTATGTGCACGTTGGACACCATTGCCTCGTTGAAACGCCGCTGATGTAAGGAAATTTTTCTACAGTCGAAAAATTTTCTCTGAAATGAGGCGTTATAATTTATAAAGTGGCGTTGACTACCCGCCACTTTAGGCTGTTAATGATTTCTTACTGGTGCTGATTCCCTAAATAAAAGACTTATACTGTACAGTCCGGCAATACCTACAATAGTAAATATTGTCCTTGTAATAAGTGAAGCTGTTCCAAATATCGAAGCCACCAGGTCGTATCTGAATAAGCCGACAGACAGCCAGTTTAGAGCTCCTATAATTACTAATACTAGTGCAACTCTATCCAAAGGTGTTCTCATTGTCATAACTTCCTTTCTTGAT
>JAEYWA010000200.1 GCA_023431385.1 Bacillota bacterium
AAGTTTCAGCTGAGGGCTGGGGATCAGTTTCTTCAAGAGATTGCGGAAGTATGGTAAGAAAGGCAATTGAAATGGCTGAGAGAAGTGTCAACCGTTAACAGGTTAGTTTAGCGTCATTTAGGGGCTGACAGCAGACATGGTCTGCTGCCTCCCCATTACATATTCATCTCTTTCTCTTATCCAGTTGATTTTATAATTAAATTCATTTAATATGGAATATAGATATATCTTGATATAAAGGAGGTAAAGCTTTGAAAAACGCATTATTTGTATATAATCCCATTTCCGGTGGTCACAAGGTTCCAAATGAATTGGATTACATACTTGGAACATTTCAAAAAAAGGGTATTCTTGTTCAGCCTTACCGGCTTATTGATGCTAGTAATGATTATCTTATCAGCGCCTTGAAATCAGGAATATATGATTTTGTAATTGCGTCAGGCGGAGATGGTACTATAAATTTCGTAGCAAATATCCTCTTGGATAATGACATAAAGATGCCTATTGGGGTTATACCCTCGGGAACATGTAATGATTTTGCAAAATGTCTTGGCATCAATTCCTTACACGAAAGCTTGAATATTATTCTTGATGGAAAGACTCTCTTATGTGATGTGGGACACATAAACAAGTCACATTACTTTTTAAGTACCTTTGCTGGTGGTAACTTTGTTGATGTTTCTTTCAGCACAAATAGTGAACTTAAGAAGAATTTCGGACCTTTTGCCTATTACCTTAAAGGTCTGTCTGAGGTTACCAATATAAAAAGCTTTGATTTAAAAGTTACTGCTGATGAGCAGATTATTGAAGGTAAATTTATATTGTTTCTGATTGTTAACGGAAAGCAGGCAGCGGGTTTTCCAAATCTATTGAATGACGCCGATTTTACCGATGGATACATGGATATTATCCTGGTAAAAAAATGTTCTAACATAAATCTTGCAAGTATTTTCTTTAAAGTATTGAGCAAAGAATCAGTAAATGATAAAAATGTGATTATTTTAAAGGCAAAAAGGTGTGAGCTGACAAGCAAGTCACCGATAGCCCTCACGGTGGATGGCGAAAAATCAGAGCTCTTCCCTGCTGAAATTGAATTTAAAAATAAACTTCTGGAGGCTTTTGTGCCCCAAAGTATATATGAACTTAATAAGTAGGAGCACTACCTGCTAAACATTGCTAATTGTAAATCCTCAAAGTGTATTATATAAATGCCGGCATCATGCAAAGCAAGCATGATACCGGCATTTTGCTTTAACAGACATATTAAATCGAAATAATATCAGTACATCTGATGCTTGTTGTCTTCATAGGAAACAAGCAGTTGGTTCCGGCCGTTTACTATCGTCTTTCTAACATAATATCCGTTCTTTGATAAAATGTCATAGATTTTATCTGTCTGGTGAAAGTAGTTATTCCCGATATCAAGGATAAGAGTTTCACCTGGTTTTAGTCTGTTTTGTACAACTTCAAGAGTATTTTTGTCATTTAGACTTTCAAAATTTATAATGTTATTTTGGAGTTCCATATCACTGCACCTCATTATTTTTCAGTTTTAATGATTTCACTGACTAAAAATATTATTTACACAAGACGGCAAAATTATTTGATAAATAAAAATTCCAGAATATTTGTATAATTAATTTATTTGTTGGCAAATATAATATTGACCTCACAAAATACATTTTGACCCCCTTTACATGGTTAGTCGATGGCGACTAACCTATTTTTTTGTTTTTTATAAAATTAATATTAAAATTGCTATGAAAACAAAAAAATAGGGATTCACCGACAAATATGCTTTTTCACCTTGAATTTTACTGAATAATTAGTGATAATGAATATGGTTAAAGTTTTATACTAACCTTTTATATTTGCCTTATAGAAATAGAGGAGTGAACAGTAGTTCGTTACATTTTATAGCCACTATGTCGGCTCATGGGAGGATAGCGTGAAAAAAACGTTAAATAATTTATCGTGTATTTCACGCAGTGAAAAGCTACTACGTGTCCTTTCATAACTATTTGAATTCGCGCTATGCGTGTAGATGGAGGATAATATGAATATTGCAAGTTTGATAGATCATACTGCTCTGAAGCCTGAAACTTCAAAAGAGCAAATAGAAAAGCTTTGCAGTGAGGCTGTTGAGTATGGATTTGCATCAGTTTGCGTAAACCCTTGTTATGTCAGCTTATGCAGTCAGCTCTTAAAGGATAGTAAGATAAAGGTGTGTACTGTTATAGGCTTCCCGCTGGGTGCTACAACATCTGCTGTTAAAGCCGCGGAAGCATCTGAGGCTATTGAAAACGGTGCAAGGGAAGTTGACATGGTAATAAACGTAGGAGCAGTAAAATCAGGTGATTTTGATTATGTTAAGAAGGACATTGAAGCTGTTGTTCAGGCAGCAAAGGATAAGGCACTTGTAAAGGTTATTCTTGAAACATGCTTATTAACTGATGAAGAGAAGAGGTTAAGCTGCCAGATTTGTAAAGAAGCCGGAGCAGATTTTGTAAAGACTTCCACGGGCTTTAGTACCGGCGGAGCTACAGTTGAAGATATAAAGCTTATGAGAGATATAGTGAAGCCAACAATGGGAGTTAAGGCTTCCGGTGGCATAAGAGATTATGAAACAGCTAAAGCTATGATAGAAGCAGGTGCCAGCAGGATTGGGGCCAGTGCCTCGGTAGCAATAGCAAACAGGGAAAAAAGTGGTGGAAGCGGGTATTAATACTGAAAATTCAGATTATGATAAACAGATAGTTTATCCCATATAGAAAAGAGGGCTGGTTAAGCCCTCTTTTCACTTATATTTATTACTATTTTACTACACCCTTCCAAAGACCATGAATATTGCAGTATTCATAAACTTCAGCATTTCTCTTGTCACTGAGAATGGCTTTCGGATCATCACCCGGATGCAGGTAAATTATTTCAAGACCTTCATCACCTACCACTGCAACCCATTCAATATAGTGAACATCAATCATTGGATGTGGGACTGAACCAACCTCAACATTAATACTTCCATTACTTCTCAAGGAAATAGGAATGTGTTTCTCCACAGCAGCTTCAGTTGTATTAGGAACAAGCTTCTCCATTGGTTCTCCGCAACAGACAAGAGTACCTCCGCCATTCTTTATTAATGCGACCATATTTCCGCAATTTTTACAACGGAAAAAAGAAACCTCATTTTTCATAATCAAATCTCCCTCGTTAATTTTTCGGAATCTCATATGGAAGCTAAGAATATTCGTTTATAAGGCATTGCCTGCTATATAAACGAGTATAAACGTGCTTACCAATATAGAGTTACATATATACATTTATCCAGACCTGTTAATTTTTATACCCATAATTTTTTAAGATAAAACATTACTTAAGCAAATTTGACTATTTGAGTCGTTGAATTTAAGTTTTATTGTTATAATATTAGCTGAATATATTAATAACTACAGTACCTTACGGAGGATTTATTGATTTACAAGAATATAAAAAGTGCACGCTTTATTAGTCGACCCAACAGGTTTATTGCATTAATTGAGCTGGATGGCAGAGAAGAGGTTTGCCATGTAAAGAATACAGGTAGGTGCAAGGAACTTCTGAGCCCTGGAGTAACGGTATTTGTACAGGAGGCTGACAAACCGTCCAGAAAAACAAAATATGACCTTATTGGAGTTATGAAAGACAACAGGCCTGTAAATATAGACAGTCAGATTCCCAATAAGGTCTTTTATGAATGGCTTGTTAAAGGTAAGCTTTTCAATAATCTTATTCTAATAAAGCCTGAAGCTAAATACGGGAATTCCAGGTTAGATTTTTATGTTGAGACAGAAGAGGATAAGATATTTATAGAGGTTAAAGGAGTAACCCTTGAGGAAAACAATGTAGCGCTATTTCCTGATGCTCCCACTGAAAGAGGAGTAAAGCATATTAAAGAGCTGATTCAATGTGTTGAAAAGGGCTACAAGGCATATATTGTGTTTGTTATTCAGATGAAGGGTGTGAGCAGCTTTATACCCAACGCAGTTACCCATAGGGAGTTTGCAGAAACTTTAAGTCTGGCAGCTAAAAATAATGTCAACGTGCTGGCCTTTGACTGTAAGGTGGGACAAGATTTTATTGAAATAAATGAAAAGGTTGAGGTGAGACTTTATGATTTTTGAATTCAATTTGAAGACTGAACGACAGAACTTCTATAACATAACAGGTAGAGTCCAGGAGGCACTTGCAAAAAGCGGAAGCAGAGACGGCGCTGTATTGGTATTTTGCCCCCATACTACAGCTGGAATAACCATCAATGAAAATGCTGATCCTGATGTGGTCAGGGACATGCTGCTGGGCTTGGACAAGGCTTATCCGGACAGGGTGGAATTTAGGCACATGGAGGGCAACAGCTCGGCGCATCTGAAAGCAAGTGCTGTTGGCAGCGGCCAGTACATTATTGTTGAAGGTGAAAGACTTTTACTGGGTACCTGGCAGGGCGTATATTTCTGTGAGTTTGATGGTCCCAGAAGCCGTAAGTTTTATGTTAAAGTTATTTAACTGTTTAAGGAGTAACACAGTATAAAGGTAATATGTACAAGTAGGACTAATTACCCACACTTTACTGTGTATAACAGGGTGATTCTGTGGATTTCTTGTTAAAATTAATTTAACTTATCCACAGAATCACTATATTTTGTGAATAATACTGTTGAAAACCCCATATATATGGGGGTTTCGTGTAGATAAAATATCCGGGTTGTCCACATAAAAGTTATAAACAGAAAGGTGTAGATTACGTGTAAATTCTGTGGATTAAGTACACGAAAAAGTAGGCTTTATCCACGGAACACCTATATTTTGTGGATAAAGCTGTGGATATACCTATATATATGGGGATTACTTGTTGAAACCACCGTCTGTATTATCCACAAGAGGAGACCGAAGCTCATGTAGTAAAATGTGACTATGGACAGAAAGGCACTAAATCCTTCTATTTGTTGACTTCCCAATAATAAGTTCAGGCAGGGTAGTATAACTCTGAACCTGCAAAGACGGATTTTTTATTTTCCGAATCAGTGTGGAACCCGCTTGTATTCCCATATCAAAAACATTTATATTAACAACGGTTGGCGCCGGCTCAATAATGTGTGAAAAAGGATACTCATCAAAAGTGACTATGGCAATATCATCCGGAATAGAGAGACCATGTTTATTTATTGACTTAACTACACCCAAGGTTATACTGTTACTCTCGCATATTACGGCTTCGGGATACAGCTTATTGTCGAGCATTTCATTCATTTGTCGGTAACCTGACTCCATAGTTGAATCTCCAAACCGGACTAAGTCTCTATTAACAGAGATATTCTTTTGCTCCATGACACATTGAAAGCCTTGAAGCCTGTGCACAGAGATCATATCGCTCTCATGTCCTCCAATAAAAGCAATAGTGCGATACCCGTAATCAAGCAGGTGATTGGCTGCAATTTCTCCTGAGAGATAATTGTTTGTGTCAATCCAGCAAAGCTGACTCTCAAATTCTGGTTTTCCAATTATTATATGAGGAAAGTTTGAGCTTACCAGAAGGGAGGGAAGCTCTCTGTTGATAACTGAACCATGCAGTATAATACCGTCTGCACTTTTTTGAGCAATAATTTTTTTTATAAGTTCTTTTTCTTCCTGGTCATTGTTTATACTCATGAGACTTAAATTATAATTTTTATCAGATAGAGCTTTCTGTACGCCACACATAATTTCAAACATATGTGGATTCAAAAAAGCAACATTACGTTCAAGTCTCGTTAAGAACACTATGTTACGGGTTGATTGCCTTGCAAAATTGCTTGCGCTCTGATTGGGATAGTAGTTTAACTTTCTCATTACCTCATTTACCCGATCAATAGTAGCCTGTGAAATAGTAGAGGACTTGTTTATTACTTTAGATACAGTCGATATTGATACCCCTGCCTCCCTTGCTACATCTTTTATAGTTATTGACATGCAACCCACTCCTTGGAATCAAGTTATTTTATCTACATTAATTAAATTGTCATATTTACATTATATAAAAACATACTTATATAGTACAACGTTTTCCTAAATAAATCAAGACTGAATAGAAAAACCTATTGCTTTGTTGCATTATTATGGCTATAATGATGGTAAATAGAGGAAAACATAAATAAGAATATGTGCAATTCTAACAAACAGGTTAGTAAAACGTTTTCCTAAGATAAGGAGGAACTTACTTGAAAAGATTTATTTCTATCATTTTGTCAGTATTCATACTTTCCACTGTAATTGCAGGATGTGGGAACTCAACCTCTTCCACAAGCTCTATAAGCTCATCAACTGCTGCAGAAGGTTCAGGCGCCCAGACACAAAACAATCAGGTTGTTGACGAACCGGTAAAAATTACAATCTGGCATGAAACTGATAAGGGTATTGCCAGCGGACTGCAGGCCGAACTGGATAAGCTTGCACCTGCAATTGAAGTTAAAGTTGAACGTAAGGAGAAGATGTCAGACGCTTTAAAGCTGGTCGGAAATGACCCAAATAGCGCACCGGACATGTACTTCTTCGCACATGACAAAACAGGGGTTTTTGCTCAGATGGGTATATTAGCTCCTGTAACAGATTTTGTAACTAAAGAGGATTTGGCAGACCTGATTCCCATGACTATCAATGCTGCTACTTACAAGGGCCAGATATACCAGCTTCCGGTTTACTTTGAAACTCAGTTGTTTATGTACAACAGGGGACTAATGAAGCAGCCACCGGCTACTACAGACGACCTGCTAAAGTATATGGAGGCTAGCACTAAGGACGGACAGTACGGATTTGTTGAACAGCATAGTACAGCTTATTATGCATCAAGCTGGCTGCATGCATTTGGCGGATACATAATTAATGAGAAAGCAGAGCCCGGACTAAACACTAAAGAAACTATTGCAGCGATGGAATACCACAAGCAGTTTGTTAAGTATTTGCCTAAAGACGGAGAGTACAATACTGTAACAACACTGTTTAAAGAGGGTAAGGCTCACTCAATAATTGGCGGGCCATGGTTGGTACCTGATATTAAGGCAGCAAATATAGACTTGGGGATAGCGCCGATGCCAATTGTTAGTTCCACAGGAAAACCTCTTACTCCATATTCAGGAGTTCAGGGTGTGTGCGTACTTAAATCGGCTGAGGGAAAAAAAGATGCTATTACAGCAGTATTAAAGCAGCTTGCAAAAGCAGATATAGGTATTTCTCTTGCGAAATCGGCTAACTGTGCTCCTGCTAACCAAAAGTGTTATGATGATGCGGATGTAAAGGCTAATGACATGATCATCGCTATGAAGAACACGGCTGATAATGTAGTTCCAATGCCTAATATTCCTGAAATGGATGTTATGTGGACAGTTACTGAAACAATGCTTGCAGCCGTAAATAAAAACAATGCTGACGTACAGAAAACCAGTGAAAAGGCTCAAAAGGATGCACTATCGCAAATTGAAGCAATGAAGTAATACGCAGGTATCTTTGTGTAAACCTTAAAGGGTGATGCATACATTAGGCATCACCCTTTACTAAAATTAATCTATACATACAAAGAGAGGTGGTTTATTTGAAAAAGAAGCTAACCCCATATATATACTCTTTTCCGTCGCTTATTACCATAGGAGTGATTGTATTATTCCCTATACTCTATACCGGGTATATTTCGTTCACTAATATGAATGTTTATCACTGGTTTGACTTCACTTTTATTGGTGTTGAAAACTATAAGAAGGCACTGCTTGTATTTGATTCGGGATTTTTACCCTCTCTTGTAAGAACCCTCTTATGGACTTTTATAAATGTTGTTGTACAGTTGGTTATAGCCTTCTTTATTTCTCTGGGGCTTAATGCCGACGGGTTAAGGTATAGAACGCTATACAAGACCTTGTTAATGTTCCCCTGGGCAATGCCCGGTTATGTATCAATTTTACTATGGCGAATGGGAATGTTTAATACCGAATTCGGACTATTGAATCAATGGATTAAGGGTATGGGTTTTTCTGAAGTAAACTGGTTAAGCGGAAATACGATTGCATTTATATCCTGTATAGTTGTAAATCTTTGGCTCGCACTCCCATTTATGATTATGATTATTGATGGTGCCCTACAGAGTATAGATAAATCTTATTATGAAAGTGCCAAAATTGAAGGTGCAGGATTTTTTTTGCAGGTAAAAAAACTAACAATTCCATTGATAAGGCCTGTTATTGCACCGGCTGTTATATTAACTACCTTTACTACCTTTAAGCAGTTTGACATTGTTTATTTGCTTACCCAGCAACAGGGTGCAAAAACCGGGGCAGATATTCACACTATTATCAGCTATGCCTACGAAAAGGCATTTATCACTAATAATTACGGCTACAGTTCGGCAATTTCAATTATTATCTTTGCAATCCTCATTGTTCTCTCTGTAATTACCCGTAAGGATATAAGGGAGGATGGGACATGAAAAGCGAAACTAAAAAAACAATAAAACTTGTATTATTGAATATATTTTTCATAGGTATTTGCTTTGTTGCATTAGTTCCTATCCTTTATGCAATATCGGTTTCTTTTAATGCGATGAATAATTTGCTGACCTCAAATTTTTCATTTATCCCTAAGGAATTTACCCTTGATAACTATAAGACGGTACTGATTGATAACCCATTTCTTGTGTGGCTGAAAAACAGTATGATACTATCGGTCGCAACTGTTTTTGTTGCACTTGGTGTATCGGTAATAGGGGCTTACGCATTTTCGCGGAAGCGCTTCTCAGGAAGAAAATCTATCCTTTATATTTTATTGATTTTGAATGCTTTCCCATCCATACTGTCTATGTTCGCTATGTACCGGATATTAAAACCCTTTGGTTTAGTTAATTCGTATCTAGGTTTGATACTGATTTATACTGGTACTATGGCCATTTTTGGAGTTTGGAACCTAAAAGGCTATTTTGACACTATTCCAATAGAGATTGAAGAAGCTGGGAAAATTGATGGGGCAAGCGATTTGCAAATTGTTACAAAAATAATGCTTCCGCTGGCCAGACCTTCCATCCTAGTTACTGCAATCATGATATTAATATTTGTCTGGAACGAGTACATTTTTGCCGTAACCTTTATGACAGGCTCTGAGAAGTACACTCTTGCATCGGGACTATATGCCCTTCAAGCAACTGAGTACACAAGAAACTGGCCGGTTTTTTCGGCGGCATCAGTTCTTGTTTCCATACCAATCCTGATAATCTTCTTTGCTTTGCAAAAGAACATGGTATCCGGGTTAACTGCCGGTGGAGTTAAGCAATAATACTAAATAAAGAAAGGAATGTATTTGATGTATTACTATAAATATACATCATAAAGAGTAAATATGATAAAGGAAGCAATACTACATATACCATTATCCAACTATGCACATGGCATAGATGAAGAACATACTGTTTTCAGGCTGAGAACTGCACACGGAGACATAAAGGAATGTACTCTTTTTTATGGAGACAGAGCCTGTAAAACGAACCAGGTGTCTTTTTTACAGATACCTATGAAAATAGTGGCAGGAGATGACCTTTTCGACTATTACGAAATCGAGTTATTTTCTGATTTTCAGAGAATATGCTACTATTTTGAGCTCAATGATGGAAAAGAGACAATACTGTACTATTCAAACATATTTTCGAAGGAGTTACCTTTGGACAGGTTCGAGTTTTTTCAGCTACCCTTTAATCACAGAGGAGATATTGCCAATATTCCACAGTGGGCCAAGAGTTCAGTAATCTACAATATTTTTCCTGACAGCTTTGCTACAAGCAGGAGAATCATATCAAGGAAAAGCAGCACTGCAAGAATTGGTGACATAACCACTAAAAGCAGAAATGGCGGAACGATAAGAGGTATTACTGAGAATCTTGATTATATTGAAGGGTTGGGGATTAATTGTATTTACATAAATCCAATTTTTGTTGCAGGGGAATATCATAAGTATGACCCTCTGGATTATTTCCACATAGACCCCTGTTTTGGTACTAATGAGGACTTCAAGACTCTTGTAAAGGAGTGTCACTGCAGAGGTATTAAAGTTCTTATTGATGGGGTATTCAACCATTGCAGCTGGAATTTCTTCGCCTTTGAAGACGTTGTTGAGAAAGGGGAAGCCTCCAGATATAAGGATTGGTTTTATCACCTTGAATTTCCAGTGATTCGACCTGAAAATCCCGACGACATACCAAATTACTATTGCTTCGCCTATGAGAGAAAGATGCCAAAAATGAACACTAGTAATCACGAGGTTAGAGATTATTTCCTAAAGGTGTGCAGATACTGGCTTGAAGAATATGATATTGACGGTTGGAGACTTGACGTTGCCAATGAAGTTAACAATGAATTCTGGCGTGAGTTCAGAAAGACAGCCAAGGCAGTTAAGCCTGACTGCCTGATAATTGGTGAGGTCTGGGAAAACGCACAAACATGGCTTCGGGGAGATATGTTTGACTCCACAATGAATTATGATTTCCGTAAATATTGCAGGGATTTTTTTGCCCTTGGGAAGTTGGATTCGGCGAGTTTTGACGGTTGTGTCAGTGATATGAGGCTCCGTTACAATAAGAATATGACTTTCGGACAGCTGAACCTACTGGACAGCCATGATGTATCAAGGTTTTTGTCGGTATGTAACGGAGACATAAACAGATTCAAACTATCAATTATTTTTCAGATGACGTTTATTGGTATACCCTCGGTGTTTTATGGAGACGAAAAATGCATACAGGGTGTACTGGAGCACGAGTATCGTAACCCAATGGTTTGGGAGGAGCAGCAGGAGAATGAAATAATGCAGCTCTACCAGGAGCTTATTAAGCTCCGCAGAAGCTCCCGGATATTGCAGGAGGGTGAGTATGAGACTCTTAAAGCTGAATCCGGCTCAGGATTGTATGTGTTTAAACGTCTGTTGAGCTCTGACCAGATAGTAATCGCCTTGAATTCATCAGATAAAGCTGCCGAGCTGACAGACATTCCTTCTGTAAATGAAGCTAAAATACTTTTGGCTGGAGGCTTTGACGGCAGTACAAAACTTGAACCCTGGGGTTTTGCAATAATGAGTATAAATAGATGACTTTACTTTATACAGCTATCCTTAATCATTTAAGACACAACGCCCGTAAAAGGCGTGTGTCTTAAATTAAATTACTTCTTGTAAGAACTTTTACTAACAATAAGCTTGTTAGTTTGATTTTCAATAGCTTTGGAAACCAGGTTCGTCAAGGGCTGACCGATAGCTTCCTTGTAATTAAAGCCAAGGAGCTTTAATATTTTCAGGGTTTCGGCAGACAGCACTTTTTTAATTGTTGAGACGAACTCATTATCTCCGCCGCTGAATGGAAGAAAAGTTGTTACAAGGGGGAGCAATTCTCTCGTAATATACTCTATGTCTTCATTTGAAATGTCCCGGGTTATGAATTCCTGTTCATAACATTTTGTCATTTGGATAAGTTCATTTTTATCAGTTATCAGATTGTTAATAAGGTCTTCAAGAACATTTACAGTCTCTTTATCATTATTTTTCTGCTTCACAAGCTTTATTTTATCGTATACGGTCTCTGCTGTGTTACGCGCTGATACATCTTTAAGTTTTCCAGCCAATTCCAACATAAGATTACTATCTGTTTCCATAAACTCACTCCTTACATAAATAAATATCTACAGTCCTCCATATGATAATAAAGGTGGTATACATAATTATATGTGTTGGTAGGAGTGTATGTTACTTTGATTAATATATGACTCTATGACCTTTTTTAGTATATCAAGGGTTATTCAATCCACTGTCAGGTTAAACGATGGATTGAATATTTTAACATATATATATATAATTTGTATATTGTCTCAATAGCGTTGTAAAGGCATTAATATAGTTAAGACCTGTTTTTGTACCGGTCAGAGGAGGGATCATAGGCTGCTTACTTTATTTTTTATCTCGAATGCAACATTGTTGATATTGCATGAAATTGAATCGGGCTATGAGAAGGAATGGGAGATACTCAGGCATCCTATTAAATTAACAGGATTCTTAGCACTGCACGTTCCTATTCTATTCTTCTTGTTTTATGGAGTTATGGAAATAGGAAAGCAGTCTATGGTAGGGCAGATAATAGGCATTATTTCGGGAGTAGGAGGCAGGCTTTATACCTTTTATCATACATAAACTTCTATTTCGAAAAAGAGAACATCTCAATTTACTTGTTTCAAATCTGATTATTTATGGCAGCATTCTGTCAGGACTAATTACTGTCATATTATCAATAAAATCAATATAACGGAGAATAAAAAGGAGATTATTATGGATTTCAAGAAAAGTGAATATGATTCCGAGTTTGGAAATGATAAATATCTGGTGGAGGACAATACTGTACTTCTTACATGGAAAAAGTTTTGCTGTTATGAGGATTATAGAAAGCCTGCAACCTTCGCTTTGGAGTTGCTTAAAGAATTTCAGGATAGCAATCTTATTGTTGATGCAAGAAACGGGTTTGAAGATGAAGAGGAGGATGTGGAGTGGGGCTTTTCATTCTTGCTTCCGGCTATGTCACGCACTTCCTGTAAAAAGGTGGTTTTCATTATGAATGAGGTTAATGACATTGAAGAAGAGATGGACATGTGGACAAGGGAATTTCAAAAATACTTTGCTGTGTATAAGGCTGATTCTCTGGAAGATGCAATAAAAGCCGTGAAGGGATAACTTTAAGAGTAAAATTATCCGACTTTAATTAAATGAAACATCGGGAGAAAAGCAATTATTTCGATTATACTTCTAATTGGAAAGGAGGAATACAGTATGGACTATTTGAACAGGATGAA
>JAEYWA010000012.1 GCA_023431385.1 Bacillota bacterium
GTTCCTACGCCTTCCGTACTTATGACGTTTATATTCTCATTATGCTTGGTGATGATTTCCTTAGTGATAGACAGACCTAAGCCAGTTCCTTTTTTGTCTTTACCTCTGGAAGCATCCGTCTTATAGAAACGATCCCAGATCTTTTTAATACTGTCCTTTGGAATTCCAATTCCGTAATCCTTTACCGCTATAAAGGCTTTTCCACCTTTCTCAGAGGTACTGACTTTGATACGGCTATTACTATTGCTGAACTTAATGGCATTATCAATCAGATTATATAAGACCTGTTGGATCTTATCTATATCCGCACTGACGAAAAGCTCTTTTTCGGAGAATACTAGATTAATCGTAAGCTTTTTCTTCGTACAGGCTCCCTCAAAGGTATTCACCGTCTTCTTTATCACCTTATTAATGTCAAAGTCAACAATATTAAGCATAGCACCGTTGCGTTCGAAGCTATTTAAAGTGAGCAGGTTACTAGTTAACTTATTAAGTCGCTCCGTTTCAAAAAGTATGATATCAATGTATTTGCTTTGATTCTCATAGGGGATTGTCCCATCCAAAATGGCTTCTGCATAGCCTTTAATAGAGGTCAGAGGACTTCTGAAGTCATGACTGATATTGGCTACGAACTTCTTTTGATAGTCGTCAAGGCTATTGATTTCTGAACCCATAAAATTAATGGTAGAGACCAGTTCGTCGAATTCATCATGTGTTTTTATATGGATAGGATGATCAAAATGTCCGATACTGTATTCCTTCGCTGCTTTTATCAGTTTACGTAAAGGCCTTACGGTAAATAGATAGATGGATATCAAAATGAGGATTAGGATAAATGTAAAGGCCAATGTTAAGATATTTAGAATATTGGTGATGCTGACAACATTATCGTCTACCTCTTGCTCAGACATAAATACTAAAACATATCCCTTTGGAGACCAATTCTCTATTATGCTATTTACTGCCACCATAGTAGGTCCGTTAAAATATGATTCAAACTCTAAACCGGCCATAGTCTGGTAACTTAGAAGATTGGGATCTAGAAAGGAAACCTTTAATTTGCCCGAAGAGATTTTTCCATCGGAATCCACCTGCACTAATCCGTAGGAATTGGTCACCCAGATGCGGGTGTTACTCAAGGAAGAGACCGCATTTAGATGTTTTTCCATCTGGAGCCTATTAAATGTATTATCCGTATATAGATTCTGATACTCGCTGCAGATGGTTTCTGTTAACTGCCATAACTGAGAGAGCTTCTTGTCTACAATGGAATTACGGACCCTATCTTTTCCTATGGTATTTATGAAAGTAAAAAGTATCATAAAGATCGCCAAAAAGGAGAGTATGTATTTTATAAAAATGGTTCGTTTCATGGGATTCCTTCCATTTCTTACAATCTGGTTTCAAATTTGTAACCAATTCCCCATACAGTTGCTAATGACCAGGCTGAGTGGTCCTTAATTTTTTCACGAAGTCTCTTAATATGTACATCCACTGTTCGAGTATCGCCTAGATAGTCATAGCTCCAGATATGGTCAAGTAGCTGCTCTCTAGTAAAGACTTGATTTGGATGAGAGGCAAGATAATAAAACAGTTCCAATTCTTTTGGAGGCATATCCACCCTTTTGCCATCACAGATGACTGTGTAGTTGGTGAGATTCACCATTAAATCAGGATATTCCACGAATTCACCGGTTGGAGCAGTAGCTTCAACACTTTGAGTCTTATTAGCGGAGACATGCAGACGTCTTAATACGGCTTTAACTCTTGCTACCAGCTCTTTGGAGTCAAAAGGCTTGATCATGTAATCGTCAGCACCTAGCTCCAAACCTAATACCTTATCGAATATCTCACCCTTGGCAGAAAGCATAATAATCGGAACGGAGGAAACCTTCCGTAGCTCCCTACATACCTCATAGCCATCAATGCCTGGAAGCATTAAATCTAAAAGGATAAGATCTGGATTATAGGTAGGAAAATTCTGTAGAGCTTCTTCTCCATCATTTACAATCAATGTATCAAAACACTCTTTTGTTAGATATAGGGATATTAACTCCGCAATATTAGCATCGTCGTCTACAATCAGTATTTTCTGTTTGGCAATCATTAGATACCCTCCTGTATGTTTATTTCCAGCCACAGTTAAAGTGGCTGGATAATCATTTTATTCTTTAAACTGCACAATTGTAACGCCATGGTCCCCTTCACCAAAACCACCTACACGATAAGTTTTCACATATTTAGTTCTCTTTAATAAGCCATGAACAGCATTTTTCAGGGCTCCGGTGCCACGACCATGAATAATGGTTACCTGTGGTAAATGGGCAAGATAAGCATCATCCAGATATTTTTCTACGACAGGTAAGGCTTCATCTACAGTTTTCCCGATAACATTTATCTCGGGACTAATCTGGAAACTTTTGCTCATTTTAATCTTGCCGCTACCGGTTTTTTGCAAGTTAGGAGCGGTAATCTCAGGTTCATCCAATAACTCTAAATCAGAGATATTTACCTGGGAGCGAAGAATGCCCATTTGGACAAAACAATCGCCTTTGGCGTTAGGAAGAGAACTTATGGTGCCCTTAAGGTTCAAGGATGTCACAAAAACAGCATCTCCCAATTTGAATTCTTCTGGTTTGGTGGATTTTTTATTTGTATTCGTAGATTTTTTTAATAAGCTGGAGTCAGTCTCCTTCAAACGGTCCCGAAGAGCGTTGCGTTGTTGTTCCATTTCTCTATTGAGGCCGCTTTCGCCCGCCCATTTATTATATTTTTTAATGGTGCTGTCAGCATAGTCTTTGGCTTCCTGCAGGATTCGTCTGGCTTCTTCGTTTGCTTCTCTAAGAATTTTGTCTCTAGAGGAGTCCATCTTAGCACTCTTTTCTTTCAACCTTTTTTGTAGAGAAGCAGTCTCATCCTTATAACGTTTGATTTCCTCTTGTTCCTTTTCGATGGTAACTCGCTTTTCTTCTAAGTCTGCCAGCAGGTCTTCAAATTTCTTATCCTCGGTAGTAATTCTAGCCTTGGCAT
>JAEYWA010000015.1 GCA_023431385.1 Bacillota bacterium
TATCCGATATCATCTTATATACTACACTGTAAACCAGTTTTTTATATCTTGTCACTATTTCCTCAAACGCACTACTATCACCATTTATACATCGGGATACTAGTTCTGCATCTGTAAGCACCAAAGCCCGATACACCCCCTTTCCGGAGAAAACGCAGCCATTGGTGCATTTTTCCGAAGTATATAACGAGACGAGCATATTCAAGATGACCTCAGTGTGCTTCAAGACACGTAAAGGGCACCTTCGCCTCGTTGAAACGCGAATAAGGTAAGAAAATTTTTCTAAAACCAAAAAATTTTCAAGGAACGTTCACGTTCTTTTTAATATAAGCGTTATAATAGATACGTTGAAAAATATTAAATTGTCTGAATTATTTTCTCCTTTTTGTTGTATTCATAACAGTCCTTGCATATCTTTCAAGTTTACTGTTAACCAGGTGGTTTATCGTACCCTTTTTATAGCTCCCATCGTTGTTTTTCACACCGGCTTCAAGTCCTGTCAACAATTGAATTCCCTGATCTATTGTTGACACAGGATAAATGTGAAACAGCTTTTTGCGAACCGCTTCAACCACTTCTTCATTGAGGACAAGGTTCCTGACATTCTGGTAAGGAATTATTACACCATGCTTGCCATTGAGTCCCCTGAGCTTGCAAAGTTCAAAGAATCCTTCTATTTTATATGAAACGCCTCCAACCGGTTGAATCTCACCCTTTTGATTTACAGAACCGGTGACAGCAATATACTGCTTTATGGGGATTTCAGAAAGACTTGATAGTATTGCATATAGCTCGGCACTTGAAGCACTATCCCCGTCAACACCGCCGTATAATTGTTCAAAACACAGGCTGGCCGTCAGCGACAAAGGAAAGTCCTGTGCGTATTTCTGTCCAATATATCCGCTTAATATAAGAACTCCTTTACTGTGAGAGGTGCCGCTTAAATCCACTTCTCTCTCTACATTTACAATACCGCTTTCACCTATATAGGTTGATGCTGTAATTCTTGAAGGCTTCCCAAAGGAATAATCCCCCATATCCATAACCGTCAAGCCGTTTATCTGACCTATCTGTTCTCCTTCGGTATCAACCATTATGGTGCCGTCTTCAAGCATCTCCAGCATTTTTTTATCGACTCTGTCACATCTTGCCGCCTTTTCTATTATGGCTTGTTTAACATGCTTTGCCTTTACATGTTTTGCGCCGTCATCTTCAGCCCACATACATGATTCACAAAGAATTTCAACAATATCATTAAATCTTGTTGAGAGCTTGCTCTGATCTTCCACCAACCAGGATGAGTATTCTACAACCTTTGCAACTCCTGATTTATCAAAATGCAGCGTCTCTTCCTTTCTGCAGAAACCGCTTATAAAAGAGGCAAGCTTTAATATATTTTCTTCACTGCGGTCCATTTCTTCATCAAAATCGACCTTAACCTTGAATAGCTTCCTGAAGTCCTCTTCATACTCATATAAAAGCTGATAAATGGAAGTATTCCCTACAAGTATTACCTTTATGTCTACAGGAATAGGCTGTGGCTTTAATGCGGGAACGGCAACCACTCCGGCCTGATCCTTCATGTTTTCAATATTTATTTTCTTTGTTTTAAGTACACGGTTAATTGCTTCATAGGCTTGAGGGTTACTTAGTACGTCTTTAGCCTGTAATATAAGATACCCTCCGTTGGCCAGATGAAACAGACCCGGCTTGATTTTCGTGTAATCGGTTGAAACTGAGCCGAACTCGTTCTCATACTCTATTTTTCCTATCAGATTCGGATATGTAGGATTAAAGTCGACTATGACAGGAGCTCCCTTAAGACTGCTGTTATCTACCAGTACATTTACCTTATATTTATATATTGGTGTTTCTTCCTTTTGCATGAAGGGTATGATGAATTGGGGCTGTTCCTCGCTGACTTCTTCCTCCCTGAACTCATCCAGGTTATCAAGAATATCCTGCTGTACATTACCTAAATATTCAAGAATAACACCAAACTTATTATATTTATCCTTCAGATCATTCATTTGAACTCCAAGCGCCAGCAGGGCTATTTTATTTTCCCATTCCGAAACTTTTTGCTTGGTTTCCTTTTCATTATTTTTGAGCTTGCGGATTATTTCCAGTGTATCCTGCTGAAGAATATTTGTCTTTTCATTTATTTGTTCTTTTATACTATCATCTAGACTCTCAAATTCCTCTTCGCTTATGGGTTTTCCTTCGACTATCGGAAGAAAGTATATTCCAGTGCTGCCAGTATTCACCTTGAAGCCGTGTGATTCGGCATCCTCGCTAAGCTTTTCCAGTAGTTGATCTTTTTTACTTTCATATTCCTCCATTATTTCAGCTTTTTCCTTTTCGTATTGGTCATTATCGAAGGCGTTTACAATCTCCTGTTTTATAACCTTTACAAAAGCCTCCATGTCAGTCTGGAATTCCTTACCCATACCTGCCGGAAGATTGATAGCCATAGGCTGATTGGGTTTGTTGAAATTATATATGTAACACCAGTCATCGGGCACACTCATGGTAGAGGCCATTTCATTTACAATCTGCTTTGCAAAACTGGTTTTTCCTGTACCAGTCGGACCTGACATATATATGTTGTAACCTCTCATTTTCATCTTGAGGCCGAACTTCATTGCTTTAGAAGCTCTCTCCTGACCGATTATTCCCTCAAAAGTCCCCAACTCCGTGGTACTTTTGAATGGAAACACTGCTTCACTGCACCTGTAATCCAATTCCTTAAAAGTAAGTTCCTTTGGCTTCATATCCTCTCCTATCTGTGTGCTCAGCACACATAAAAATAGTAATGAAAACGCCTGCGTTTTTGCTACGCGAAGACGCTGATGTATACATATAATATTCCCTCTGCGTTTTTCCTAATTGTGTGCTCAACACACGTAAAAAGCAGTTATGATAACGCCTATATATTAATCGGTATCATGTCTCCACATTATTAGAGCATCCTCTCCGGTATCTGAATAATATCCCTTTCGGATCCCCTCTGCTTTAAAGCCGTAATTCTCATACAACCTCTGTGCCGGGATGTTACTTTTTCTTACCTCTAATGCAAGACTTTTGATTCCTTCCCTTTTGCATATTTCAAGAAGCATATCCATTATACGCGAACCAGCCCCACAGCGTCTGAATTCCGGATGTACCGCAATATTGGTTATATGTCCTTCATCGAGGATTCTCCACAGGCCCCCGTAACCGATGATTTCCCTACCTGAAACAGCGACAACATACACAGCCATGTTATTTGTTGTAAGCTCATCGATGAAAGCGCTTCTGGACCATGGAATCTTAAAGCTCAAGGTCTCAATGACCATGACACCGTCCAAATGCTCTTCAGTCATTGGTATAACTTCAATATTATTAATCATTCATTTTACCTTTCATTGCCTGCTCAGCCTGTGACTTTCTTAAGTAGAAAGGTTTCATGTCATAACAATTTTCCTGTATACCCTCTTTCAAAACCTCTCCAGCCAACACAGCAACTGATGCAGCCCTAGCAAGAGCAGTATTCGGCGGTGCTGCAGTTACCCTGCTGCCCAACCTCTCCTCAAAAAAAGTCTTGTGCATTTGTGCAGCATCTCCAAGAAGAATAATTTCTCCCTCCATAGTCTCTAAAATATCTGCTAATTCATTAATATGTATTCCCAGATAGTCTGTGAGCTTTTCCAGCTTGTAGCCTGAAAATTTATATGCAGCTGTAAACACCTGATTGTTTCTGGCGTCAATAACAGGACAGATTATAGCTTTTGAACCGGCAAGATTGAATGCCAGTGCATCAAGTGTATATACACTGACAACGGGTTTTTGTGCAGCAAAAGCCATAGCCTTTACTGTGGTGACGCCTATACGGAGTCCTGTAAAGGAGCCGGGGCCGATTGAGGCAGCAAAAGCATCCATATCGGCAGCTTTCAGGCCAACTGCCTCAAGAAGGCTCTGAATCATGGGCATAAGCCTCTGAGAATGTGTCTTGCCTTTATTGCAGCTGTATTCACCTATTATTACATCATCTTCAAGTATAGCAGCCGTTGCAACGTTTGTTGATGTGTCCAACGCTAAAATTCTCATATTATCTCCCATCTACGCCCATGGCGCGTACACAAATAGTAATGAAAAGACACGTTTTGCAGAGATATTACTATTACATTTTCAATTCATAATCAGCGTACCTTCCTCCGCGGAAATCAACCGAAATCTCTCTGTAATCCAGACCCTTCGAGAGGTCTTTTTTAATGGTAAGGTTTATGATTTCCGACGGCAGTATCTCGGATATCAATTCACCCCACTCAATAATAGTAATTCCTTCACCATTAATATATTCATCAAAGCCGATATCGAACATTTCATCAGGATCAGCTATTCTGTATACATCAAAATGATAAAGAGAATATTTTCCCTGATATTCATTGACCAATGTAAAAGTAGGGCTGGTTATATAGGAATATATCCCCAGAGCTTTGGCAATACCGTTGGTCAGCGCCGTTTTTCCTGTTCCCAGATTGCCAGACAGGCAGATAACATCTCCCGGCTTAAGCACTTCGCCCAACTTCCTGCCAAATTCAACTGTTTCCTTAAAGGAATTCGTTTTGATACTAATCATTACTAACCCTTTCATACACAATTTTACCGTTAATTATTGTCTGCCTCACCTTTGTCATAAATTCCAGAGGATTTCCGTCAAATATGACAATATCAGCATCCTTACCTTTTTCAAGGGAGCCTACTCTCTCTGAAATTCCAGTAATCTCTGCTGCATTTATTGTAATTGCCTTAAGAGCTTCCCGGGCTTCCATCCCTTCTTTATGTGCTATTGATGCACAAAGACATAAGTGCTGAACCGGAACACAGGGATGATCGGTCATTATTGCAACCTTTAAACCCTGCTTTGATAGTATTCCCGGATTTTTCAGGTTCTGATTTTTTAGTTCAATTTTAGACCTGTCAGTAAGCATTGGCCCTACTATTATCGACAATCCTGCTTCACAAAGAATATCTTTAATCAGATATCCTTCAGTACAGTGGTCAAGGGTTATATCAACATTGAATTCCTTAGCTATCCTAATTGCGGTTATTATATCGTCGGCTCTATGGGCATGAGCTTTTAGAGGTATTTCTCGGTTGAGCACCCGAACCAGGGCCTCAAGTTTGAAATCAAAGTCCGGCTTATCCAGCTCTTCAGTATTCATCCTGTATTCTTCCCATAGTTCCTTGTATTCTCCGGCTTTAAACAGGTTTTCTCTCAATATTGCTGCTGTTGCCATTCTTGTCATTGGTGACTGGTGCTTTTCATTATATATTGTCTTTGGATTCTCCCCAAAGGCTACCTTCATGGCAACGGGCTGCTTTATTATCATTTCATCGACACAGCGTCCGTATGTTTTAAGAGCTGCAAATTGCCCTCCTATAACATTTGCACTTCCCGGTCCGGTTACTACTGAGGTAACTCCTCCCTCATAGGCTTCAACAAAAGCCCTGTCAGCATGATAAACTGCATCAATAGCTCTTAAATGAGGGGTTACCGGATCTGTCGATTCATTTCCGTCATCTCCCTCAAAGCCTACAGCATCTTCCCACATACCAATATGGCAGTGAGCATCTATAAGGCCCGGCAGTACATAACCTCCCTGGCAGTCAATCTTTTTTGCATCGGAAGATAAAATTCCCTCTACCTCTTTTATATCGCTGCCTATAGCTATTATTTTATCTTTATCACATAAAATATATCCATTATCATAGTCTTTATCAGACATGGTCATTATTCTTCCATTAAATACTAAGAGCATGCTTCCCCCTGTAATCGTTTTTGGCATATAAACCCATCTACGCGCAGAGCGCGTATGCAAAATAGTAATAAAAAGCCGCTTAGCGGGTTTTTGCTGCGTGAAATGCACGATGACTTATTAAATGTATTTTTCACGCTAGTATTTATTATACCATAACGGACAGATTCAATTGAACTTCTAGTTCAAAAAAATCCCTTAGCTCAATTCAATCTTCAAACTCATGAATTAATGAATCTCATAATTATAAAACAGTTATTACAAGTTATATCTTTGAAGTTTCCGAATATATTAAATATGAGAATAATTCACAAAGGATAGTGATTAATCGGTGGAAGAAATATCTAAATTTCATACTGTACGCGGCTACCAGCTTCTGTCCCAGAACAAGAATCTGTTAACTTCCGCCATGGAGGACTATCTTGAGATGATATACAGAAACAGCCTTGTGGAAGGCTATATGAGGATTAATACACTTTCCGATCTTTTGAATGTTGCCGCCCCTTCTGCAACAAAAATGGTGCAAAAACTAAGCAAACTGGGTTTACTGGATTACAAAAAATATGGAATAATCTTTCTGACAGAAAACGGACGTGAAATTGGACAATTTTTACTGGATCGTCATAATACTATTCAACAATTTTTAAGAAATCTGGGTGTTTCTGATGACATACTCATTGAAACAGAACTAATTGAACATTATGTATCTGTTACCACCTTGAATAAAATCGGCCTTTTCAACAAGTTTCTCCAAAATAATCCTGAGGTATCCAAAAAGCTCAGTGAATTTGTTAATTCAGATACAGATAAGGCTTAACACTTTATTTTCACATATCAAATTAATCGTTACTTTTAATGGTTTTATATTATGCCATCTGCCTCGCGTGCAGGTGGTTTCTATTTAATTTCACATACTAATTTATTATCGCTGTGTAACACAATTTCATATCAATACATATTTTACATTAGGTAAACGAAATTAGTCTAAGCTAAATCATTAGCTGTGTTATGCAATTTTGAGGTGCTACTTATGTTTGACGAAGGATACATATCAACAGTCAGTTCGCAAGCTGAACCCATCGGTATAAAAAAAACAATTTCCCAGCAAAGTCTGCCCCTTTCCAGGATTAGAACCTTGCTTAAGTTTTTAGGCCCTGCTTTTATTGTAAGCGTAGCTTATGTCGACCCGGGTAACTTCGCAACCAATATCAGCGGAGGGTCTAAATTCAATTATAACCTTGTCTGGGTTATTCTGTGGAGCAATCTAATGGCTATTTTTTTACAGACACTCTCGGCTAAGCTTGGCATTGCAACCGGGTATAACCTTCCTCAAATGTGCGGCAAGATTTTCTCAAGAAAAGCAAACTGGTGTTTCTGGGTAATAGCCGAAATAGCGGCTATGGCCACTAATCTGGCAGAGTTTCTTGGCTGCACTCTGGGCCTGTATTTACTATTTCATATACCCATGATTTGGGCAGGTCTGATAACCGCAGTGTTGACCTTTTTTATTGTGTATATGGGAAAATACGGTCAAAGAGTGATTGAGGCAGTAATATCCATACTGGTTGCAGTAATCTGCATTTCATATACGCTGGAACTCTTTCTGGCAAAGCCCGATTGGTCACAGGCCGGACTTCATGTACTTATACCCTCCATGCCTAACGGTGAAGCGGTGATGATTGCAGTAGGTATGCTGGGCGCAACTGTTATGCCCCATGTTATATACCTGCATTCGCAACTGGTTCAGCAAAGAAACAACAACCTGACCGATGAGCAGAAAAAAAGGCATTTAAAGCTGGAACGAATAGATATAACTCTTGCTATGAACATAGCTTTTATAATAAATGCAGCGATGGTTATTGTCTCAGCAGCTGTGTTTTATAGAAACGGAATGGCGGTAGAAACCATAGAGCAGGCACACCAATCTTTGTCACCATTACTGGGGGCTGCTTCCAGTGGAGCCTTCGGTCTGGCTCTTATCGCATCGGGGTTATCCTCCTCGGTAGTGGGAACAATGGCTGGCACTACAATTATGCAGGGTTTTATCGGGCTTAAAATAAGTGATAACATTACAAGGCTGGTAACAATGCTGCCAGCCATGCTGATAATCATTCTGGGTATTAACCCCATGCAGGCACTGGTTTTCAGCCAGGTGGCGCTGAGCTTTATCCTTCCTGCTGCAATTATTCCGATGCTTATTATCACAAGACGCAAAGACCTCATGGGAGTTCTGGTCAATAAACCCATAACAAATGTGGCCGGCTGGATTATAGCCGGGGTAATAATTGCAGCAAATGCCATACTGCTGATTCTCACCTTCAGCGGTGGAATAGGCTAGCACCTTTTGTTGTAAAACACTATGGATTAATGTGTGTGATAAATATAATTATAGTTACGCGAGGACAACTTGAATAAATGTGGAAGGATGATAAAAACCGTTTGAGAAATATCGGACACGGTATTTCTCAAACGGTTTTGTGTCCTACACATTTATTTAAGTTTGCCCGGGAGTATATTGGGAATTGTTTTACTGCATACGTTAATCTTAGTGTTTTACAATACTCTCTTTTTTTCTTGACTTTTACCTTAGGGGAAGGTTTAGAGTAGAACATGCCAAAAGAAAATATCTTTTTCTTTTAAAAAATAAACGTGCTTTAAAGCAGCACGTGAAGGAGGTTGGCATGAAAGAAACAGCTAGTCTGAACAAAGTCCTTGAGGTCAAGGGACTTACAAAAACCTACGGTGGAACTGTAGCTGTGAAAGATTTCTCCTTTTCCGTTACAAAAGGAGAAATCTTTGGGCTTCTGGGTCATAATGGAGCAGGAAAAACTACAACTATTGAATGTATTCTTAATACCAGAAAACCTGATATCGGTGAAATAACTCTTTTGGGCTTACAGCTTCAAAAGAACAGAAAAACTATTTTTCAGCAGGTAGGTGTCCAAATGCAGGAATCGCATTTTCAGGACAAGCTCAAGGTATGGGAATGCTGCCAGGCAACACAAGTATTATATTCAAAACCGCTGGACTATCATCAGCTTTTGAAGGATTTCTCCCTATATGAGAAAAGGAATAATTACGTATCAGAGTTATCGGGAGGGCAACGCCAAAAGTTAACCGTTCTGCTGGCACTGATTCCCGACCCACAGATTCTTTTTCTGGACGAGTTAACCACTGGTCTTGATCCTAAGGCCAGAAGAGAAATATGGAATTATCTTCTGCAGCAAAAGGAAAAAGGCAAGAGCATTTTGCTGACTTCCCACTACATGGATGAAGTTGAGAAGCTATGTGATCAAATATGTATTCTAAAGAATGGACTTCCCCAGATCATCGGAACCCCAGCCGAAGTTATTTCAGCCAGCGGCACCGACAGTCTTGAGGATGCCTATCTGTTTTATACCGGAGAGGAGGCAGTTCATGAAAACTTTTAGTACCTTGTTCAGAACTGAATTAAAAATTGGCATACGTCATATGGATGCTATTTTCTTTGGAATTTGCTTTCCAATAGGAATAGCACTGCTATTGGGAGCAATTTACGGAGGCAAGCCGGCTTATGAAGGAGCAAGCTATACCATGCTCCAGCAGTCCTTCGGAGCTTTTGTAACTGTGGGAATCTGCGCCACAGGTCTGATGGGGCTACCGTTGGTACTTGCAGATTACCGTCATAAAAAGATATTAAAGCGTTACAAAATAACTCCTGTCAGTCCTGCTATGCTGCTAATAATACAGGTAATGATATCATTTTCATTTGCTGCTATTTCTGCTGTATTAACTTCTCTGGTTTCAGTAATGGTATTCAACTACACCATGCCAGGCTCCTTACTGAAATTTGTATTATCCTTTTTTCTTCTGACAGTGACCATTTACAGTTTAGGAATGCTTATAGCCAGTCTTGCTCCCAGTATTAAGGTCGCAAATCTGGTCTGTACTCTGCTATATTTTCCAATGCTTTTGTTGTCAGGTGCCACAGTGCCCTATGAAATAATGCCGAAGGCTCTGCAGACCATATCAAACATATTCCCGATGACTCAGGGGATAAAGCTGCTTAAGAACACTTCCCTGGGTCTATCTTCGGGTGATATGCTCATCCAGATAATCATAATGTCTGTAGTAAGCATTATCTGTATTTCCCTATCAATAAAATTTTTCAAATGGGAATAGTTTTGTATATAATTTGTATATATGATTAGTTATATAGAATAATTCTTTAAATAGGGACAGTTTAGAGGTAAAATCAAAATATACCGTTATATACCGTTAAATGGAGGTGGGTAGATGTATTCTATCGGAGTGTTTTCCCAAATAAACAGGGTGACAACAAAAACCCTGCGTCACTATGATGAAATCGGCTTGCTGAAGCCCGAGCAGGTGGATAAACATACAGGTTACAGATACTATACCACTAATCAGCTACCTACAATGCATAAAATTTTAACTCTGAAGCAGATGGGGTTTAACCTGACTGAAATCAAGGAAGTCCTGTCAAATCCTCAGGCAGCAGAACTATATCTGAAGCTTAAGGAAAGAGAAATAGCTCAAAACATTAAAAGTGAGCAGCTCAGGCTTCTTCAAATTCAAAATTATACCAATATTTTAATAGGAGACATTAAATTCATGTATACACCTGTTATCAAAGAACTTCCGGAGGTTATAGTTGCATCTATGCGTCAGGTGGTTAGCAGTTACCATGATTTTTTCCACCTCTGTCCGAATGTGATGTCGAAGGAAATGGAACGAGTCGGCTGTATCTGCGCGGTTCCTGATTACTGCTTTAATATTTATCACGATGGTGAATATAAAGAAAATAATATTGATGTTGAAATATGTCAAGCTGTAACAGAAATAAAAGAAGACACTTCATTAATTCTATTTAAAAAGATCAATAAGATTGACACAGCTGTATGTGTACTTCACAAAGGACCCTATTACACTCTGCGGGACGCATACATTTTCATTTTTGAATGGATTAAGGACAACAATTATGAAGTAATTGACTTCGCAAGAGAGTCATACATCGACGGTATCTGGAATAAAGACAGCGAGGAGGACTGGCTGACAGAAGTTCAAGTGCCTGTAAGGATAAAGTAGCATGCAAAATCGCCCCTGGTGCGGGTATCCCACCAGGGGCGATTTTTTCAGATCAGCATCTTCAATTTTGCTACTTCTTCATCAACACGTGCTTTATCAATTCTTTCAAACAATATGCCGATTTCTGGTAAAGTATAGCCCGGTGCAACAAATTGTGTTTTCCAGTTGTCGTTCAACCCCAGCCAGCTCTGGACTTTCTCAGAAGAAAAAGGAAGAAGGGGTTTTAAAAGTACAGCCAGATTGGCTATTATCTGTACACAATTAAAAAGAGTATTTTCGCAGCTCTCAGGTGCCGCAGTCCTTGTCTCCCAGGGTTTATTGGCATCAAAATATTTGTTTGACCATCTGACAAATTCGAATACCCCGTCAAGAGCCTCCTTGAAGGCACCGTTTTCAATCCTTGTTCCGGTCGCTTCATATAATTCATCCAACCTTGTTGATATTTCTCGATCAAGCTTCCCTGCTGGTACAATCCCATTATAATACTTGCCTATAAACGCAAGATTTCTATTTACAAGGTTTCCGTAAGCCCCTAGCAATTCCCCGTTGTGGCTGTTTACATATTCTCTCCAGGTAAAATCTGTATCTCTTTTTTCAGGACCGTTGGTTATAAGGAAATATCTTATTGAATCGGGGTTAAAATTTTCAAGCATATCCTTTACCCAAACAGCATAGTTCTTGCTTGTAGATATTTTTCTGCCCTCCAGAGTCAGATATTCACAGGAAACTATTTCATCAGGCAGACGCCAGCCCTTTCCGTTCGCCAGCAGCAGCCCCGGTAATATAATTGAATGAAACGGAATATTATCCTTTCCATGAACATAATAATGTTTTGCGTTACTACCGAACCATAGCTCATTGAATTCCTCTTCTCTGTCCCTTGCTGCCTGATAGCTCCCTGACAGGTATCCCAAAACATTTTCAGCCCAAATATAGATTTTCTTGTTATCAAAACCTTTCCTGGGCACTTCAATTCCCCAATCCAGATCCCTTGTAACTGCTCTGTCCCGCAAACCCTCGTTTATATACTTTTTAGAAAAGGCTACAGCGTTTTTCCTCCACTCCGGGTGACTTTCTATATATGAGTCAATCTCCTTTTCAAGCTTGGAAAGTGCAATATACAGGTGGTTTGTTTCCCTAAACTCCGGCGTCGTTCCGCATACAGAACATCTTGGATTGTTCAGTATTTCAGGTTCCAGTACTTTTCCGCAGGCATCGCACTGATCACCTCTGGCCTCCTGTCCGCATTCGGGGCACTTTCCTTCCACAAATCTGTCGGCTAAAAAGCCGCTGCATTTTGGGCAAAAGGCCTGAGGTACACTTTTTTCATATATAAAACGGCCTTCATACATTGTCCTGTGAAATTCCTTCACAAAGCTTTTATGTTGGTCAGAAGAAGTTTTATCATATAAATCATAAGTAAAACCCAGACTATTGAAACATTCCAGGAACTCCTCATGATAGTAATTACTTATTTCCCCGGGAGTTTTACCCTCCTGTTTTGCTCTTATGGCAACAGGAGTACCATGGCAGTCACTTCCCGAAACATAGTAGACCCGATCACCCTTTGCTCTGTGGTATCTTGCCAGAATATCTCCTGGTATGAGTGCAGATACACGGCCTATATGAAGTGAACCATTTGCATAGGGCCATGCTCCTCCGATTAATATATTCCGTATTTTATATCCGTTCATAATATCTCCAATCCACGCGCACAGCACGTATACTAATAATAAAAATACCTATCAGAAAGCTCTATACAATTCTGGACAATAAAAAACTCCCACCTCCGAAAATATTATTTTCAGAGACGAGAGTATATCCTCAGCACAGCCGAGCCATTTACTTCGCGTTACCACTCCAAATTCACCCACACCTCGCGGTATGGATCTCATCAAGTACGGGTATCCTTTTTACTTAATTACCTAATGCCCATAAAGCAATTTGTCAGGCAAGTAAACTGGCAACCTTATACTCTATCGCTATAACGGGCGAAACCGTCGCAGCCTGTCACAAAATATCCCAGTCATTATTATAATGACGGTATATGATATGAAATGTGTTCGGTGCGCAACTCCAAGGCCATATTCAGTACTTTCAAGCTATATCCTCTCTCAGCAACAGGACTCTCTGTAAATGTTTCCGGTACTTACTCTTCTTTTCGCAGTCTTTAATTATAACTAAATCCTTTTATTTAGTATAACAATTATACTTTTTAATATTATATTCTGGCTGTTATTTTGTGTCAATTATATTTTTCATTTCGAAAAACTTCAACGATAAGCAATTTTTTTATCTATTACCTATTTTATTCTGCTGATTGAAAGGTTTAATCTATAATTTCCGTATGGCAGCAAACCGTCCAGAAACTCTTCAAGCTGTTGGTGTCCTGCCGCTTCCACCTTTAGTTTGTAACAGCCGTCACCGCTTATTCTGTGTGCTTCTGTAATCATAATATTATCCCTGATATATTTGTGAAAGGCAGCATGGTTATTTGACTGCATATAAACAGTTATGTAAGCGATTAAATGCTGTCCAAGCTTAACCATATTGGTCTTAATTGTATAGCCTTCAATAACACCAAGTTTTTCAAGGCGGGTTATCCTGTTCCTGACGGCCTGACCGGTCAGATGAACCATATTTCCTATCTCCTGAAGCTGAATTCTGGAATTGTTTTGAAGTATTTTGATAATTTCTATATCTGTCTCATCAACCATAAGTACAACCTCTCAAATATTTAGCTATTACAACCTTTAAACAAATTAATTATTACAACCTTATAACTAATTTTTATTATTACTTAGCCCAACTATTACTGAAACAACTCTTGTATTATGTAAGTATAACAAGCTTAACTCTTTAGCCGTTAAAGTTCAATCTGCCTTATAATTATATTGGAAAATTTTATATTATTTAGTATATCATATTGAAAGGAAGATAAATATATGAACTTTAGATTAGTAAGGCATGCAATGATACTGCTTTCGATTAATAACAAGACATTGCTGGTTGACCCCATTATGTCCGAGAAAGGGAGCCTTGAACCTGTTGAGGGTGTGGAAAACCGAAACTGGAATCCCTTGGTTGATATTTCAGTACCTATAGACACTTTATCCTCCTGTGATGCCATATTGATTACCCACACTCATCGGGATCACTTTGATAATAAAGCTGCTGAATTTCTTCCTAAGGAAAAGCAGATATTCTGTCAGCCCGAGGATAGAGAAAGCCTCATAAATCATGGCTTTAAGAAGGTTACAGCAGTAGACGACTCGTTGGAATGGGAAGGCATCCTCATAGCCAGAACCCCTGCCCGACACGGCTTCGGGGTTGTTGCTATGAAGCTTGCACCTGTGTCGGGCTTCGTGTTGCGCAGTCCAAAGGAGCCCTCAGTATACATTGCCGGCGATAGCGTATTTTACTCCGAGACAAAGAAGGTACTGGCGAAATATAAACCGGATATAGTAATCTGTAACGCCGGTGAAGCAACCTTATCCACCGGGAGGCCGATAACCATGGGAATACAGGATATAGCCAAAATCCATGAGCAGGCACCTTCTTCCAAGATAGTCGCTGTCCACATGGAGGCCTGGAACCATTGCATGCTTACAAGGGAAGCCCTTGGTAAGTATGTTTCGGAGAACAGACTTCAAGATGTAGTATTAATACCTTACGATGGGCAGGAAATTGTTTTCTGATTTAATAATAAAAGGGTAGGAAAAAGCTCTTTAGAAGAACATTTTCTTACCCTTTGCTATTAGTTTTTGTTTCTATTAGCTTTTGCTGCTATTAGTTCTGGTTTTCTATCGTTTCGTGTCTTTAGTTCCAACGTCGCCGAGCTTACTTGGTTATTTCAACACGGTTTCCGTCGGGATCGGCAACACAGCTTTCAAAATAACCGTCACCGGTCACTCTTGGAGGACTGTAAAGTTCATAACCATCCAATACAATTTTTTCTGTAAGCTTTCTAACCGTCTCGCTGTCTCCAACCGAAAAAGCGATATGACTCCAACCGTTTACCTTATCCATTACCGGACGTTGTTCCAGTTCGGTATGGTGCATTATCTCAAGGCTGGCTCCGCCATCAAACGTTAAAAAGTAGCTTGAAAAACCTTTAGTATTCTTATACATAGAGTTACTTTTACCGCCGAAATATTTGACGTAGTAATCCCTGGACCTTTCAAGATCGGTAGTATACACTGCAACATGAGTAATTTTTATGTTCATAGTAATTCTCCTTCATTTCTGAACAAATATAAACTAAATAAAATCTAGTGTCATTAAAAAAATGCTTCTTAAGCAAGTTCAGTTTTAGAAAGAACTATAAAAACTCTCCTTGAATTATGTAAAAACTGGAATAGTTCATAAAGATTCTGCACACCTACAAGCTTAACACGAAAACTATTAAATTTTCCATAACAGCTTCGTATCAAAGTAACAATATCAATAGGGTTGAATTGTCTATTTGCAAACATATACGCTTCTCCGCAGTAAGTTATTTACACCTGCTAAACCTCAACATAGTAAATACGTGATTCATCTCCCCAGGGGTGATAACCTGATCCCATATACTTAAAACCAAAGTGCTCATAATATCCAACAAGGTCGGTACACAAATATAAACAATCAAATCCGCCTTTTCCAGCATCCAGTTTGGCCTGCTCCAGCAATAGGCCTCCATAGGCATGGCCCCTATAGCTTTCCTCAATAAATACTGCGCATACCCAGGGGTAGAGGTCCATCCTGCTGATAAAATCATTGGTGATAAGCCCTGCACAGCCTGCAATTTGTTCACCGTCCATAAGCAGATACCATTGAGGCAGTGGTGCTTTAGCTCCTATACAATGTGTAATACAGTCCTCATACACCATCATATTGCTTTCATTTCCCCACTTGCTCTGAAAGTACTTTATTGCCCTATCTTTATATTCCTGGCTTTCCTTAACTGATATGATATTCATATACGTTTTCCTCAGTTTTAATCAAAGTACAACCATTTACATTATACCATACAGATGACGATCCTTTAACGTTTTTGTATTTTTTGACCAATATATTAATGTATTTTATCACCAATGAATTAAGAGCTTTATCCTATTCATCCAGCTTTGTTCTCTTATAAAGAAAAACATAGAACCCTGTTACAATAATCAGATTGACTAAACAAACAACAATAGTTTCGGCAGACCATTTCTTTCCACCGATCAAGTAAGCAACCTGTTGTCCAAATAGATATTTTGATATATTGCCAAGACCCTTGTTGAAGTGTGAGAGCATGGGAAGAAATGAAAAAATCATTCCTAATGGTACTGCAAGGCCACTTGTTGCACTGGGACTCTTTGAAAAAGTTCCGATACACATACCAATCATGATGGAAATAACACTTCCGACTATCCCGGCAGAATAAAACATACCAGCACTGATAGTATTACCACCTGACATTAGCATAAAGAAACTTCCGGTGATGCAATCAAAAATCAACACAAATCCTGCTGTGCTAAGAAAAAATTCCAGTGAAGATATACCAGACATTCTCAATATGCGCAACGTGTTTTTGGCCTTTTCTTCTGCAATCATACTTGATGATACGATAATAGGTGTAAATACGAAATGCATTGTTGCAAAAACCGATACAAAAAATGTCATCTCAGTGCCTACTGATTGTGACATAATAAAACATACAGCCGGATATACAATAAACAATATAAGTATCTGAACATTCTTTAATACGTCCTTAAAGTCCTTTAGTATTATGGCGGTAATGTGGTTTAGTTCAATCATACATTTAATCCCCTTCCGGTTAATCTCATAAATACAGTTTCAAGGTTGGGTTCGGAAGAGTGAATTGCTTCCACCTTTTCTTCGCTGAAGTATGCGGCAATTTTGTCTGCTGACGTAGAATTGTTTGGCATTGTCACTTTGTCCCCATCCTTTAATAATAACTCGATCGTATTTTCCTGATTGTACTTCCTGCACAATTCTGCCGGTATTCCATATTCAACAATTTTTCCTTCGTTTAATAAAGCAATATTGTCGCAGAGCTTATATGCTTCCTCCATATTATGAGTAGTCAGAAAAATTGTTGTTCCGCTATTTTTAAGTTCTTTCAGATATTCATGGATCTCTATGGCTGTCGCCGGATCAAGTCCGCTTGTGGGCTCATCAAGAAATAGCATGTTAGGTTTATGCAGTATTGCCCGTGCTAATAACAATCTTTGTTTCATTCCCTTTGATAAACGTCCGGCAGGTGTTTTCATTGCTTCAAATAGACCTACCCTTTTTAAGACAGAATAAATTGCTTCATTCTCAACTTTGTTTATTCTTGCAAAAAGCTTTATATTGTCAAAGCAGTTTAGTCTTTCATATATCCCGCAATTATCAAGTACCATTCCAACCTTTCGGTATATTTCACCTCCCAGGCTGCTGCAATCCTTTCCAAATACCTTAGCCTGACCATGGTATTTTAATTGTCCGGTTAAAATTTTTATCAGAGTTGTTTTTCCGGCACCCGAAGGCCCAAGAAGCCCGAAAAGTTCTCCATAACCCACATTAAGGCTGATATTCTCTAAGACCTTTTTTTCTCCAAAAGATTTATCCAAATTCTTTACATCAATACTGTTCATCCCCATCCTCCAATCCATGTTCTCTACGATACCGTTTAAAACCTTTCTCTATTTTTTTGTTTTCAAGCTTTGCTTTCAGAGTTACCACTGCAAGACTGAGTACGAGACAAATTCCGAAAGAGATCAGAAATCCGAACCAGGCACTGATATTGTTCAGGGGGAACCAGGAGAACACACCTGAAAATACTGCTATAATCGGAATTACCGATAATGCCATACCCACTGTTCTCCAAAATGTCATCATATGCTTGAATAATTTACCTGAAAACCAAAAAACCTTTGAACTTTCCATGACCAGAGAAGCAAGTAAAAACTGAAAAATTGTATCTACTGGAATTCCATCACTTCCAAACATATAAAGCGTTGATATCTCTCCGGCATCCTTGCCGAAAAAAACAACCGAAAATGCAGTACAAATTACCATGATGGAAAAAGTAATAAAGGTTTCTGAGAAAAAATTAAATATTGTAAACCTTTTTTCCATTGTTACCTCACCCCCAGTTTCTTTTTTACAAATGGTGCATACTGTCTGGAAACGTATAGTTTCTCACTGTTGCTCATGGTAAGCAGAATCCTGCCGTCAATATCCGATTTCAATGCTTTTATCTGTTCGAAATTGATAATACACGATTTATTCGCCCAGAAAAATTCTGTTCCATCCAACTGTGCTTCCAACTCGTATAAGCGCAAGGAAGATTCATATACCTCAGTTTTGGTGTAAAGAAATGTCTTCTTATCCACCGTGTCTATATATAAAATTTCACCTATGTCCAAAATATGTAGCTGACCTTTTTTTCCCCCGGTAATTTTCATATCCATAACCCTTACCAGAGAGACCAGCCTTTCTATTTCCGGTGTCAGCTGGCTGCAGGTAATACTTATCTCTGTTTCTGATACGCTGCTGTCGGTCCGAATATTTATCTTCATTTTCTGACCCCCATTTCATTTCAATAATATTCTCGGTAATACTTTATTTCAAGCTTTATAAACCAAGTTGCAGATAATTGGTATCAAGTTGCAAAAATGGACTTATGAAATTGATACTTCAAATTTACTTTATAGGAATATTATATATGTAAGTAGTAGATACTGTCTTCTATGGAGGAATGAAATATGATCGAACTGCAGGCACTTTTAAATGATATAGAAAAATTGCGAGAAAATTTACATGACGTTATTAATCAAAAAAACGGCATTAATCTGACTGATCCGGAAATTGTATCAGCCAGTGAAATTCTAAATGCTGCTATAACCAAATATAACGAATTAATAAATAAGAAGTCAAAGAAATGATTTATCCAAACGGTCATTCAGACCCTTTTGTACAGACTTTGTCTGCCGTTCGAGCCCTCTCGGATCCGATTCAATGAGTGCTGTCCTGACAAGTCAGTTTTGCTTGTATTATAACCGTAATAAAAAAACCATTTCAATTAAAATGAGTTTCATTATAATTGAAATGGTTTTTGTTGGAGCGGGTGATGGGAATCGAACCCACGCAATCAGCTTGGAAGGCTGATGTTCTACCATTGAACTACACCCGCGTTAGTATGGAGCGGGTTAAGAGATTCGAACTCTCGACTTTCACCTTGGCAAGGTGACACTCTACCGCTGAGTTAAACCCGCATCACTATCACGCAAAAGTTATTATAAAGTGGTTCGCCG
>JAEYWA010000022.1 GCA_023431385.1 Bacillota bacterium
GCTAAAGATGTTGGAGTAGAACTTTTAGCCTATGACTGCCGGGTGGAGCCGGATGGATTATGGATAGATAAAGAGGTAGAAATAAGACTTTAATGATCAGTAAGGGGCAAAGCTCCTGAGAGAATAAAGAATGTGGGAGGTGTTCTAATGATACCTTATAGCAGCAGTAAGGAACAGGTATTGCAGGAACTAAAGGTGGATGAAAGAAGAGGTTTGTCTACAGAGGAGATTACGGAGAGGCAAAAGACTTATGGGGCGAATAGACTGATAGCCAGAAAGCCAAAATCCATGCTAATTCGGTTTTTAGAGCAGTTTAAGGATGTCATGATTCTTATCCTTTTGGCAGCAGCAGTCATTTCTTTTGTGGTAGCCCTGAATGGCGACGATATGGTTGAATTTTTCGAGCCACTTCTAATCGTACTGATTGTAGTGCTCAATGCAGTTATGGGTGTTGTTCAGGAAAGCAAGGCTAGAAAGGCCTTAGATGCATTGAAGAAATTATCGGCTCCTCATGCTAGGGTACTACGTAACGGCGTAGAGGAAGTCATTGATGCAAGTTTATTAGTACCAGGTGATATTATTTTGCTTGAAGCAGGAGACTATGTGCCTGCGGATTCCAGGTTATTGGAGAGTGCAAGTCTTAAATCAGAAGAATCTGCGCTAACCGGAGAATCACTTCCCTCTGAAAAAGAGGCAGATGTGGAGATTCAGGAAAAGGCACCGATTGGAGATCGCTCTAACATGGTGTATTCCGGCTGCAGTATTACTTATGGCCGTGGGAAGGCTATAGTAACTGGAACTGGTATGAATACGGAGATGGGCAAGATTGCGAATCTGTTAGACCAGGCTGAGGATACGGCAACTCCACTTCAAAAGAAGCTTGCCACCTTGGGCAAATACCTAGGAGTTCTGGCAGTAGGTATCTGTATCATTATTTTTATTATTGGTTTATTAGCAGATCTGAAACTTGTTGAGATCTTTATGACCAGTGTATCCCTGGCGGTATCTGCAATTCCGGAAGGTCTTCCGGCTATAGTAACCATCGTTCTGTCCATTGGTGTTCAGAGGATGGTTAAGAAAAACGCAATTATTAAAAGCCTTCCAGCGGTAGAGACCTTAGGAAGTGCTTCTATTATCTGTTCTGATAAAACAGGAACATTGACTCAGAATAAGATGACCTTACTAAAAGCATATCCAATGGATGGTGGACAGCTGGTTGATATAACGGAGAGCAATGACGAGATAACTCGCAGAATGTTAGAATATGCAACTATGTGCTGTGATGGTTCTGTTACCTTTGAAAATGGTCAAGAGCAGCAGATTGGAGACCCAACTGAGACCAGTATTGTTTACGCAGCATACCGTAATGGTATCCTTAAGGACGAACTAAATACTAGATATCCACGTGTGGCAGAGGTGCCATTTGATTCAGACCGTAAACTAATGAGCGTGGTAAATAATATAGATGGCAAACTCATCGTGATTGCAAAGGGTGGTATTGATACCTTGGCAAGCAGATGTACGAAAGGTGATATTGCCACAGCCAAGGCGGTAGCCGAGGAAATGGGCAAGGAAGCTCTTCGTGTATTGGCAATAGCATATAAGGTAATCGAAGAATTACCGGAGGTAATAAACAGTGATACATTAGAATATGGACTGACTCTCATGGGCTTAGTTGGCATGATAGATCCTCCTAGAGAGGAAGCCAAAGAAGCCGTTAAGATTTGTAGAAAAGCAGGTATCAAGCCGGTTATGATTACTGGTGACCATGTAGTGACGGCATCCGCTATCGCAAAACAGTTGGGTATCTTGACAGAAGGGGATATCGCAATAACCGGTCAGGAATTGGAGACCATGTCGGATGAAGAGCTGCAGCAGCAGGTACGTCATATTGCGGTATATGCCCGAGTTTCACCGGAAAACAAGATTCGTATTGTACGAGCTTGGCAAGCTCAGGAAGAGATTGTCTCAATGACAGGGGATGGTGTAAATGATGCTCCAGCCCTTAAGGCTGCTGATATCGGCTGTGCAATGGGGATTACCGGAACTGATGTTGCAAAGGGTGCCGCAGATATGACTCTCACCGATGATAATTTTGCAACGATTGTAGACGCGGTATACGAAGGCCGTGGTATCTATGATAATATCCGTAAGACCGTAGGATTTTTGTTGGGGACAAATATTGGAGAAGTGATTACAGTGTTTGTAGCAATGCTATTATGGCAGCAGACACCTCTGTTATCTATGCAGCTTCTGTGGATCAATCTGGTTACCGACTCACTGCCTGCAGTTGCGCTTGGCATGGAAGCAGTTGATCCGAATATTATGAATAAGAAACCAAGGCCTAAGAAGGAGGGCATCTTTGCCCATGGTCTTGGAACCAGAATCGTATTACAGGGTGTTATGTTTGGCGTATTGTCCTTATTTGCCTTCTTCTATGGTTGTGGCTTTGATGTACATGGAGCTAATGATGTCGTGTTAAAAGAAGGAAGGACCATGGCCTTTATCGTACTGGCTATGTCCCAGGTCGTGCATTCCTTTAATATGCGTTCCAATAAATCATTATTTAAGATTGGTGTATTTTCCAACCGTATGTTAAATGGAGCAGCACTGCTTTCTACCGTATTAGTACTTTTAATTCTATTTATCGAGCCTTTTGCCTATGTATTTGGCCTGGCGCCTTTGACAGTAGCGCAGTATCTCGTAGCGTTTGGCTTATGCCTGATACCACTTGTGGTATTAGAGATTGCCAAACTAATTGGAATTGAAAAGGAAGTATAGATGTAGTATAATCTTCCATATATTATTTGTACGAATAGAGGACGCGAGATGGAATTATTAGAGGACCGAATTAAAAAAGACGGAATAGTCAAAAAGGGTAATGTACTGAAGGTAGATAGTTTTTTAAATCACCAGATGGATATTGAGCTATTTGACAAGATGGGAGCGGAGTTCAAGCGCTTATTTGCAAATAAGAAGATCAATAAGATTCTTACCATTGAAGCTTCCGGTATTGGAATTGCATGTATAGTAGCTAAGCATTTTAATGTGCCTGTGGTATTTGCCAAGAAGGCACAAAGCATCAATCTAGATGGAGAGATGTATACCACACAGATAAAGTCATTTACCCATGGTAAGACCTATGATGTAATCGTTTCTAAGAAGTTTTTGTCTAAGGAGGACCATGTGTTAATTATTGATGATTTTCTTGCTAATGGTTGTGCCCTGATCGGCCTAATTACCTTAGTTCAGGATGCAGGTGCTACCATTGAGGGAATCGGGATTGCGATTGAGAAAGGTTTTCAGTCAGGAGGAGAACTAATCCGTGCGACAGGAATTCAACTGGAATCTCTGGCTATTATTGATAGTATGGATCCAGAGACCGGAGAAATTGTATTTCGTCGTGAAGAATAAAAATAACATATAAACTTAAAGAGAGATTATACTGAACATGGGGGTCAGTATAATCTCTCTTTTTATTCGGGGATGGGAGGGTATAATCATTCTGTTTAGATTATACCGTTAATGACATATAACAACTAAATCTATGATACATAGTTGCTATATATACATCATATAGTAATTTCTAAAATTTGTCAATTATTATTGTAAAAAAATGTTCATAGAAATATTTCTATGGGAAACAGTGCGATACAAGGGGGTAGAGTATGTATATTTTACCCTCTATAAGGAACTAAACTAAGAAAATTCGACAGAATTTGGTATATCTATAGATATTATGATACAATAATGTTACATTTAGCATATAGAATACAATATATTGTTTATTTGGGGGTATAGAATGTATAAAATTCTAATTGTAGAAGATGAGGAGCCAATCGCTAATTTATTAGCCATGAGTTTAGGAAAGGCCGGATATCTTTGTGATACAGCGTATGACGGAAAAAGTGGTGCGGATAAGATGGAGAAAAACTATTATGATCTGGGGCTGTTTGACATTATGCTTCCCGGTATTGATGGATATGAACTGCTAAAGTATGCCAAAACTCTTGAGCTTCCAGTGATATTTCTTACAGCAAAGGGAAAGACTCTTGAGAAGGTGAAGGGTCTTAATGCTGGAGCAGATGATTACATCACAAAACCTTTTGAAATACTGGAATTAAAAGCAAGGGTAGAGA
>JAEYWA010000103.1 GCA_023431385.1 Bacillota bacterium
AAGTGCGCTCAAAATCCACAAAATCGGGAATTCACTACAGAGTAATCAACAATTTAACAACAATAACAATTGGAGCAAAAGAAAGGAGCATCGCTGACTACCTTTTAAGTAGTTTTGCGACACTCCCATATTATTTATTTATCAATCTTCTGAAGTTAGTCCTGTCCTTTTAAAGTAAATCAATATTTATTCTGCAGCCAAAATCATTTTTTAAGTTGATAAAGCATATGTATTATATAGCGAGGGCTAGTCTATTTGGCATTAATAAGGAGGATGTTTTCAATGGAAGAAAAGAAAACAATTAAACCCAAAAATCAAACGTTGATTCTTGATAACCGTGAAAAATTAAGTGTTACGGGGGTTGTGGACGTTGAAAGCTTCAATGAAGAGAATATAATTGCGGTAACAGATATTGGAGTATTGGTTATAAGGGGGGCGGAGTTACATATAAATAAACTCAATCTGGATAGTAATGAGCTGGTTGTGGAAGGGGATATATTTTCTCTTGAATATACTGACGGTGAAAACACCAAGTCAAAGTCGTTCTTTGGCAAAATGTTTAAATAGACTATTAATATAATTATCTATATTTGCGTAAAGGCTTGTGGGGATATCAGATGATTGCTGAACAGGTTTACATATTTCTGTATGCTATATTGGCTGGAGTGGTTGCTGCTTTTCTTTATGATATTTTAAGAATAAAAAGAAGGGCTATTAAAACCGGTGTTATATTTGTTAGTCTTGAAGACATATTGTATTGGCTCATAGCCGCGGTACTATTGTTTATAACGGTGTATAACAGCAACAGCGGCCAGATGAGAGGATTCATATTTATAGGGAATGTTATTGGTGTTATACTTTATGAAACACTGTTAAGCAATATTGTAATTAAATCATCAATAATTATAATAAACATATTTAAAACAATTCTAAGATTTATCTGGAAAGTAATAAGCTATCCCTTTAAGTTGCTATATAAAGTAATATCAATTCCTGCCTTGTTCATTTTCAGCCTTATTGTTAAAATATTACGGCTTATTGCCCGTGGATTCCGGTTAGCTTTCGGAAAAGCTGATGTAAAGGGGAAAGCTCGTATGCTGGGGAAAAAAGCACGGGGAGTAAAATTGAAGGCTGGTAAACTCGGCAAAAGAAGCTTTAAAAGGATAATACAAAGGAAAGAGAAAATCAAGGAAAATAATGAAAACGGCTTAGCACAAAAGAAGAGAAAAAGGAGTAAAAAAGTAAGGAAGAAAAAGAAGACTTCACAAAATCAGAACGATACAAGGGCATCCTAATCCAAATTGATAAATTTATCACTCAGTTTGAAGGATTTTTTGCATATGTATAGAATATAGTTAAGAAACGGCTGGGTATTTGAGTAATAAGAATTCGACTAATTATATATAGTTACAAAAGATATAGTGATCCGTGAGGTAGGATATGAAAAAACGAAAGAAATTTAACATGTGGACATTAATACTGATTGTCTCAATTTGTTACTTCAGTTACACCTTCTATAATCAGCAGGCCAGCATTGAGGACAGAAAATTACAGCATGCGCAGCTTGAAAAAAGTATTCATGCCGAGACATTAAAAAAGCAGCAGCTTTTGAAGCAGAAGTCACAAATAAACTCTGACGAATTCGCTGAGAAAATAGCCAGAGAAAAGCTGGGTTATGTTAAAGATGGTGAAAAAATATACGTAGACACCAATAAGTAACTACTGCTTGACTGGGATTAGCATATACTATATAATCGAATTGTTTTATTGCTATTTTGAGAAATGTATCATGGGTCGAATTTGAGGAGGATTTCTTATTTTATGCCGCTTGAAGTTGGTCAGATTATTGAGGGTAAGGTTACCGGAATAACTGCTTTTGGAGCATTTGTTCAGTTACCCGAAGGCAAAACAGGTTTGGTTCACATTTCAGAAGTTGCTCAAGAGTATGTTAAGGACATTAGTTCCCATCTTAAAGAAAATCAGGTAGTCAAAGTAAAAGTTTTAACAGTTGATCCTAACGGCAAGATCGGTCTCTCCATAAAGAAGGCCTGTGATCAGAAGCCGCCCGTAGTTATTTCTAAAGCCCCTGCCGAATTGGAATGGAACAGTCCGAGAACTTCCGGCGGAAATGCTTCTTTTGAAGACCGCTTAGCAAAATTTATGAAGGACAGCGATGAGAAGCTTCATGATCTTAAGAAAAGTATGGATTCAAAACGCGGAAACAGCGGATACAGGAAATCAGCCCAGTATTAATATATCTTTAGCTATTGAAGAAACATGACTATTGAGATAACGCTTATATACCTGTATTCATTAGTAAATAAAAAAATAAAATATGAAATATTAGGTGTTGACACTGGCATACATATAGTATTATAATAAGCTAGTCGCCATTAATAATCTGCGCCGAAGTGGCGGAACTGGCAGACGCACAGGACTTAAAATCCTGCGGGGCTAACACCCCGTACCGGTTCGATTCCGGTCTTCGGCACCAATGCTATCAAACTCTGTTTGATAGCATTTTTTAGTTACCAATAAAACCTATACACAATTACAAGCTGATGTTTTTCACGAGAAAATAATCTAAATTCCGACAGATTTTTGAATAATATTCGACATTTTTATATAAAGTATATTACATTCTCGAAATACATGTTATAATAGAGTTAAGAATAGCGAAATTTTCGCTACCAAAATAACCATTCATAATAATATCCATAGCAGCCATTCATAATAATATTCATAGCGATATTCATAGCAACCATTCATGATAATATTCATAGCAACCATTCATGATAATATTCATAGCAACCATTCATGATAATATTCATAGCAACCATTCATAACAGTATTCTTATCTTTAGAAGAAAGGAGGGCTTGTTTTACTGATTGAAAAAATGACGAAGGAACCTCTCCATTTGATCG
>JAEYWA010000139.1 GCA_023431385.1 Bacillota bacterium
ATATGTAATACAATTGAAATGTAATTTGACTTGAACCGTCATACGACTTTTTCTATAATAAGGAATAATTAGACAATTTATATGCTTACTTAAAGGAGTGGTGCTTATACAACGAATTCTTGGGCAGGTCAGAAGAGCTATTCAGGATTATGACATGATTAATGACGGCGATAGAATCGCTATAGGCGTAAGCGGCGGGAAAGACAGCATGACCCTGCTTGCTACCATGAAACAGTTACAAAGATTTTATCCTAAGAAATTTGATATTGAGGCAATCAGCCTTACAATGGGAATTGGTAATGCCGATTTTTCACCTGTTGCTGACTATTGCAGGCAAATAGGTGTAAATTATACTATTGAAGAAACACAAATAGGAAAAATCATATTTGAAATCAGGCAGGAAAAGAACCCCTGCTCTATGTGTGCAAACCTCCGGCGGGGTGCTCTGCACAATGTCTCAAAAAAATTAGGCTGTAACAAGGTAGCACTTGGTCACCATAGGGATGACGCCATTGAAACCCTTTTACTCAGTACCTTTTTTGAAGGCAACCTTCATACATTTTCTCCGGTTACATATCTGGACAGAAAAGATCTGTATCTTATCCGACCACTTATCTATACAGAAGAGAAGCAAATTAAAGCTGTTGCCAAATCAGGACAATTTCCAATAGTAAAAAGTCCGTGTCATATCGATGGTAAAACCAAGCGTCAGTATGTCAAAGACCTAATCTACCAGCTTCAAAAAGATAACAGAGATATAAAGAGTAATCTTTTTGGTGCAATTAAGCGTGCAGAAATTGATGGCTGGCATGAGTAGTATTGAATAACAAATCAAATGTAAAGGAGAAATGTTACTTAAGTTCAAGAGAAAATAAGAAATGGAGAACATAATGCTTAAAAAAAAATACATAAGAAAAAGTCTGGCATTCACTTTAGTGCTGGTATTATTACTTGTTTCATTCAGTTCCAATGTTTTTGCAATGCCACAGTTAATAAACCAGACGGTAGAAAAACAAAATATTACTTCAGGAGTAGTTCTGGAAAAGTACGACCGCTTCACTACAAACGGCTGGCTTCGTACTAACGTACTGCGTGTCGACCTTACAAATGAAAACGTTAAAGTAGACAGCATCGTCAATAAATCAGGACTCACCGCCATGTCTCCGGTTAAAACTCTTGCTAAGACAAATGGTGCTGTAGCAGCAGTTAACGGAAGCTTTTTTGATATGGATACCGGAGCAACCTATGGTCCGATTATGTCAAACGGACAGTTTGATATTGCAGCCAGCCGTAATAATACCGACATGGCTACATTAGCCCTGGATAATTCAAATAATCCAATTCTTTCTTATTTGAATGTAAAGGTGGAACTGATTACTCCAACCGGTGATAGGAAGCCTATTGCAGCATATAACAGGTATAACGGCTTTTACAATATGAACATGTACATAGTTGATTCAAAGTGGGGCAGTATCACTCCAGGTCTAACAAAAACCTATCCCAACTGGCTGGAAATGGTTGTTGAAGATGGCGTTGTAAAAGAATTCAGTAAGAACAAGCCCGGAGTAGCCATTCCTAAAAACGGATTTGTTGTTCTGGCTACCATGGGTCAGGATACCGATCTGGAAAAATGTTTTAAAGTCGGAGATCCGGTTACTTACGAAGTAACTACAAATATTGATACCAATAATTTGGGTATGGCGCTGACCGGGGGTACAATTCTGGTTAAGGATGGTAAGGTTCTTACAAACTTTACTCATCAGGCTGCAGGTAATTCTAGGCAGCCCAGAACCGCTGCAGGTATAACTGCTGATGGTAAAACTCTTATAATTGCAGCCGTTGACGGAAGACAACCGGGAGTCAGTATCGGATTAACCCAGGCTGAAATGGCCGAGTATATGAAAGAGCTTGGTTGTGCCAACGCAATTAACTATGATGGCGGCGGTTCAACTACCCTGGTAGCAAGGCAGCAAGGTGATACCGGTATTTCAACTGTTAATACGCCTTCTGACGGCTTTGAGAGAGGTGTTTCTGCATCTCTGGGAGTATTCTCTGTAGGTGAGAAAGGACCGGCTGCTTCACTGCTTGTAAGCGCTTATGAAGATTATGTATTCGTAAACACTTCCAGAGCCTTTACTGCGACCGGTGTTGATAAATATTTGAATCCTGTTGAGATAAATAGTCAGGATATAGAGTGGTCTGTTTCAGGTGTAAAAGGTACCTTTACGAGTAATGTCTTTACTCCAACTACTGCCGGACAGGCTATTATAACTGCAAAAATAGGCGATTCGGTAATTGGCACCTGCCCTATTACAGTATTGAGTGCTCCTGTAAAATTAAGTTTGAATGTTGATACCCTCAACACCGCTCCGGGAGCAACTACAACTTTTGCCGTCCGCGGCTGGGATAAAAACGGCTTTAGTGCCAGCATACACCCCTCACATGTAAAATGGGGAGTTCTGAACAAAGTTGGAACCATTTCCTCCAATGTTTTTACAGCCGGAAACTCCGGTACAGGATATGTATCTGCTTCCTTCGGCGGAGCATCGGTTTTCTGCCCTGTATCAATAAGTCAGCCGGGAGTTAAAAAGATAATTGAAGATTTTAATAATAAAGCGGTCATGTCTGTGGATTTATCAGCTAAAACTGTAACCGCGAAGTACGACGCGGCATCTAATGTATATAAATCCGGTCCCTATTCCGGAAAGCTGACCTATGACTTTACAAAGGGTCTTGAACAGAACAGGGCTGCTTACATTAACCTTCCTGATGGGGGTAAAGCTCTGGATAGTACAACCGCCAAACTCGGCGTCTGGGTTTACAGCGGTTCAAAGAAGCCTCTGTGGATAGGTGCTATGATTCACGATAAAAAAGGAAATACCTATTATAAGTACTTTACCAAGGATGTAAACTGGACAGGCTGGAAATACCTTGAGTTATCTCTTGAGGATATTCCTAACCCCACCAAGGTATCAAAGATTTATGCTGTGCAAACTTCCAAGAAAAAGGCCTCCGGTACCCTGTACTTTGACAACCTCACAATGGTTTATTCCGGACATCCTGAGGTGCCACCATCCAAATCCGCTGTAAATACCCTTCCCAAGGATGATGCCTATAAGGAACGTTCAGTATCGGGTTCTGACTCCTTAAGTTTTTCTGTTTTTGGTCAATCAACTGCCTATGACAAGGATAAGAATAAAACTCAACTTAATCTGTTAAACTCTCTGGCTTCAAAAATTAACAAGAGTATGCAGGCTTCTGTACTGGTAGGAACTCACGATGGTTTATGGCAATCACTAAAGGTACCAATGCTTTCGACCACCTCAAGCTATAAGGCTATTGATAAAAACGGTAATAGACTCATTCAGCTTCAGACAACAAAGGGCGGACTAAGGGCGACTAGTTATAATGAGTGGTTCTGGTTCAAAAAGCAGCTAAGTACCTTTACGGGAAACAACTTGTTTATTTTCCTGGCTCAAGATCCATCAAACTTTGATGACCCAAAGGAAGGAAAGGTATTGAAGGATATGTTGGTAGATTATAAAAAGCAGAATCCGGATAAAAATGTCTGGGTTTTCTATAAGGGCTCAACTAACTCAAGCTATATGGATAGAGGAGTCAAATATATAACTACAGCGGGCTTTGATGCAGACGGTTTCAGCGATAAAAACAAGGCAGCAGCCAAATATGTTTCGGTAAAAGTAAAGGGAAATACAATTACATACCAGTTTAAAGCATTAAATTAATATTAACTAAAGAAATAGTCAAGTGCTGCCAGCTGGTGGTTGTCTAGACAAAAAATGGATTGTAAGCGTATAAAAGCTTATAATCCATTTTTTATTAGTAAATACTATCTCTTAGTGAAAATACCAAAAGTGAAGATTTATGAGTTAGGAGTTAAATATATTAAGGCAATTTCTCAACTCTGTCCTTCAGGAATGTTGTAAAATCTGTACTCAAATCATCTCTTTTTAAGGCAAATTCTACGGTAGCCTTAAGGAAGCCTATTCTATCGCCTACGTCAAATCTGTCTCCTTCAAAATCAAAAGCATACATTGCCTCACACTCCATTAGCTGTTGTAAGGCATCTGTCAGCCAGATTTCACCGCCCTTACCCGGAGTTGCCTTCTCGAGAAATTCAAATATCCTTGGAGAAATTATATATCTTCCCAATATTGCGATATTTGAAGGCGACTGATCTACATCGGGCTTTTCAACCAACCCCTTTACTTTGTAGACTCTTTCGTCGATTTGGTTACATGCCACAATTCCATATTTGGACACATCCGGCAGAGGAACCTTCTGAACTCCGAGAATTGTTGTTCTGTACTCGTTGTACACATCCATCAGTTGCTTGATACATGGTGTTTTGGAATCGACAATATCATCTCCCAGCAGTACTGCAAAAGGTTCATCCCCTATAAAGGATTTTGCACAGTAAATCGCATGTCCCAGCCCCTTTGCTTCCTTTTGCCTTATGTAGTGAATATTCGCTATATTAGAAATCTCTTCGACGCAGCTCAAAAGCTCCTGTTTGCCCTTTCGGTGTAACTCTTCTTCTAATTCGTAAGACTTATCAAAATGATCTTCAATCGCTCTTTTGTTTCTGCCCGATATTATAAGTATATCTTCAATTCCAGCCGCAGCAGCTTCCTCAACTATATATTGTATTGTTGGCTTATCCACAATTGGAATCATTTCTTTAGGTGTTGCTTTTGTTGCAGGCAGAAATCTTGTCCCAAGACCAGCAGCCGGTATTATCGCTTTTCTAACCTTCATAACGCCTCCAAAGTACTTAATTTTATCTTGCATCTATTTCCAATTCTAACACAGTAATATTTTATTTAACAGACTTCTGCATATTATTGCCCTAAAATATAAGAAATTTGTTAAAATTGCTTTTAACCCTTGAATTTATCTGTTAAAAGCAGCATTTAAGCGGCAAATCTCTTGACGCTTTATTATTTACAGTGATATAATTTCTTAGAACCTATGGAAATAATTTGTTACTTCCATAGTATTAATAGTAATTACCAAATTAAAATATATCTTCAGGGCAGGGTGCAATTCCCTACCGGCGGTAATATGCAGCAAATGCATGAGCCCGCGAGCGAAAGCTGACATGGTGAGATCCCATGGCCGACAGTACAGTCTGGATGGAAGAAGAATTGGCTTTTTTATGCTGAGTAACGCTCTGTGGATTATTTAATCACAGAGCGTCTTTATTTAACTGGCTTGGCAACCCTTGTTCTTCTGCTCCTGTGATTGTACTTAATCAAAATAAGGGGGTATTTTTGTATGACCAGTAGTAAAATCAAGCAAATTACAACAATGGGGATTTTGATGGCAATTTCAATCATTTTAGTGGTGTCCCCATTGAGATTTCCTTGGCCGGTAGCACCTTTTCTAGTTTATGAACCCGGAGATGTTCCAATTTTGATAGGTGGGTTTGTATTCGGCCCTATAGCCGGAGTTGTATTGACCGTAATCACTTCTGTAGTCCAGGCTCTGACTGTTGCACAAGACGGAATTTTCGGATGTATTATGCACATTCTGGCTACATCTTCACTGGTTGGTATTTCAGCCTTAATTTATTCGAAAAAGAAGACCTTTAAAAGCGCTATCCTCGGATGTGTTATCGGAAGTTTAGCCATGACTGTTGTTATGGGAATCTTAAATTTAGCCCTTGACCCGTTTTTTTACGGAATGACTCTTGATGCTGTTATAAAACTTATGATTCCGGCAATTCTCCCATTTAATTTTATAAAAGCAGCCCTTAATTCTATAGTATTTCTTGTTATATTTAAATCAGCAGGAGACGTATTACTCAGAACTGTTCAAAAGAAGTAGGGAAATTTTATAAAACCCTTGTAATTTATAGCTTGAATGCATAATATTGTGATAGTTGCTATTAAAAAAAGAAATTATATATTTACATTGAAATCAATAGCACGTATTATAATATATAAATATCAATAATTTTATGTGACTGGTCTTGGAATGACCTTTTTACAAGGGTACTTTTGGCCCGATTATCTAATAATATGCTATAGTTAATTATTGCGGGGTGATAGTTTATGGAATTTTGTAACAAGTGTGGTTCATTAAAGATTAACGGCAGCTGTACAAACAAAAAATGCGATCAGCATATTAA
>JAEYWA010000254.1 GCA_023431385.1 Bacillota bacterium
TTGACACAAAACATATAGTTATATGCCAAAGACCTCTTCGTCTTGATATTTACTTATCTGCTGTTAATAAAACAAAAAAGTCCCCAAACTCTGCAAAGAGTTTTGAGACTTCGTCGTCGTTTTGTATTGAATAAGCTTAATTAGAGTATAAATGTATTTCTTTCCATCCACAATGCACGAAGATGTACATATTCTACATATTCTATATGGTGGTTTTTGTGCATTACTTACAAATACTTCCTGTTACCTGTGCTTTTCAGAGATAATAGTTGATAAGTTGCAGCATACTTCATATAATAAAATTAATTGAATAAATTAACAGTGCAAAGAAGCGCATTGAGTTCAGACTCAGTCGCTTTTTTTATTTTAATTTATTACATACATTTAATCAAATTCAAATTCAATTTTTAATACTTGTCTTTGAAAGGAGGAGTACAATGTCATACAAGATTGCAGTAATTCTGAATGAGTCAGGCAAACTGACAGCCTTCGAAAGAGGTGTGGTCTTACAGGTTTTCAGCAAGGATAACAACGAGTGGAGGGTAGTGAATGAAATAAGGTATTCTCTGGATTTAACCTCCAATATATCTGAAGTAAGAGATAATATTAAAGCTATCGTATTGCAGCTGGAGGATTGTAAAGTAATTGTAGGAAAAACAATAACAGGACTTCCTTATAATATCTTTGAAAGGATGGGTTTTGAAATCTATGAAGCCCAATCGGTATCCGACAGCCTGCTGGAAGAGATCAATACCGAATTGGAGACAGAAGCTGCCCATTACACCCCCTTATCCTCTGAAGTTCCGACGGCGCCTGTGGAAACCTCAGAGCAGGGAGTATTTTTTCTTAATCTGATTATGCTCCAGGAAAAACGTCCAGAGATATCTTCTAAAAAAGCTCTTCAGTCTTTTATTGAAACATACTGTTTTTACAGGCTTGACGTAATATGCAGCCACATACCGCCATGGTTTGACACAATACTTCCGCAGAAAAGGCTGACCTACAGCGTTGAGGAACTCGAGAGGAATCAGTTAAAGGTATCTATTATTAAAAAAGTCTGTTAAGTTGAACTAAATGTTCTACATTAAGTTCCATGAATGTATTTTAGTACCATTGCATAGATAGGAGGGGTAACATGTCAAAATATATTAGTGAATTTGCCGCAAATTTAAGGCTAAAAGGCGTAGCCAGCCTTTATTGTTATAAAAACGGTGCCATCAGAGATTGTATACTCAATGAAGAAAATTTAATTCCGACCAGATACGGAAACCTCATCCCCAGGTACGGTCCTGAGGAAATAAGAAGAAAGTACAAGCCTTCAGTATCCTTTTACCGCAGTGGAGCCGTTAAAAGCCTTTCCCTTGAGCAGCAGGCAGATATTATGACAACCCTTGGAGCCTTCCCTGCTGAATTGCTAACCTTCTATGAAAGCGGCTCCCTTAAGAGACTATTTCCTCTTAACGGCAAAATAAGCGGTTACTGGACCGAAGCTGACGAGGAAAAGCTGTGCAGAAAGTTCAGGTTCTCCTTCCCTTTCGGCAGCTTTAAAGCAAAAATTATCAGTTTATGCTTTTACGAAAACGGTAATTTGAAGGCACTCACTTTATGGCCAGGGGAAACAGTACTTTTAAAAAAACAGACTGATTTCTTTCCAGTACGGACCGGCTTTTCATTATATGAGGATGGCAGCCTAAAATCTCTGGAACCGGCGTACGAGGTGCCAATTTCGACTCCAATAGGCTGGATAACGGCTTTTGATGAGAATGTGCTAGGTATTTCCGGAGAAAATAATTCTATATGTTTTAAAAAAGATGGAAGTCTTCACTCTCTGGTAACCTCCTCAAGCAAAATTGCTGTTAAAGACAAGGATGGCAGTATAGACGTAATAGAGCCTATTATAAAACCCGACCCTGTTGAAGAAGGAAAGATTTTAATTATTCCGTTGAAAATATTCTTTGAAGGGCATTATGTAAGATTTGAGGGAGAGAAAAGCAGAATTTATGATCTTAATACTTCGAGATTTTCAATAGTTAGCAAAAACCTGCCCAAAGTCAATTCTGGTTTCTCCTGCGGAGATTGCAGCAGTTGCAGCCGGTGTAAAGGATAAAGCCTATATTTTTGGGACATTTGATTTTTACATATGCAGGAGCTTATCATTTGATCCACTTATTTTATTGACAAAACAATGTTCTTTAGAGTAAACTTAATACAGAACAATGTTCCGTAATTACTGTAGTGAGGTATTTAGATGGGAAAGAGCGTGAAGAAACCCGAAATACGTAAAAAAGAGCTGATTGACATAGCCTTTAAACAGTTTATTGAGCGCGGATATGAAAAGACATCTATCCGCTCCATTGTTGGCGAAGCAAATGGAGAAATCGGCATGTTCTATCACTATTTCGCGTCAAAAGAGGAAATATTCAATTCTGTTTTAGAGCAATATAATACCACTTTTGTTGAAAAGCTGAAATGTCTTGTTAGCAATAGTAAGAAGCTTCCATTTTCAAAACTGTTGGATTCAATCCTGTTTGGTTTAGGGGAGACAATAAGCGAATATTCCAGTATACAGCCAGATACGGTTAACACACAAACGCTAACTATTCTACATCATAACACGCTGCTTGTTATTCAACCTATCTTTTGTGAAATCATCGAAGATTATGTCCAGCGGGGGGAAATCCAGCTTCCAGATGTAAATGCTGGAATTGTAGCCAACTTTCTGCTTTATGGAATGAGTGCAATAATACACGATCACCAAATTGAAAATATGGATATAAAAATCAAGGCCATTCATGCTCTGTTTGGTCAGATGTTGAGTATTAGATTGGAGGAGTAGCGATGAATAAGATAAAATCGGGGGCTGTAAAATATACCGGAAAACTGATGCTGCAAAGAGCATTGGGGGCGGTTGCTTTTTTTCTTGCAGCTGGTACATGGAATGTACCGAGGGGTATTTTATATTTTGCTGTTTACACTATGTCAACTATTATCTCATCCATAATTTTGTATCACCATGATGCTGAATTGCTAAACGCACGCAGGAAAGTCGCTTCTAACACTAAGAATTGGGATAAAGTATTATTATTGATATATGTGTTGCTGGGCTTCTATGGAATTTATGCTGCGGCAGGATTGGCCGTGCGCTTTCATTATTCAGAAACGTCGCCTTTATTGTTCTGGATTGGTATGACTATTATGGTGCTTACTTGTGTTCTGGCGGTATGGCCTGTCATGGAGAACAGGAATTTTGAGTCCAGCGCACGAATCCAAAACGACCGTGGGCAAAGCGTTTGTTCTACGGGTCCCTACTCTTTTGTTCGACATCCAGGGTATTCAGCTATTTTACTATGGTCGGTGGCAATGCCTATGATGTTCGGTCTGTACGCAGGAATTTTGGCGGCGGTTATCGCCATTATAATTGTCATAAGAACTTATCTGGAAGATACAATGCTCAAAAAAGAATTACCCGGTTATATGGATTATACAAAAAAGGTACAGTATCGTCTGTTGCCGTACATATGGTAAAAAGCAAAACAACTTTTCATTTTAAACCCTACATCTCACGTGGGGTTCTCTTAGTACAAAAAAATAGCTGCCACATTTTGTGACAGCTTTATAGGAGAATTTTATTTTTAAGGAGACATTATTACTAAATCTTTATGACTGCTTTTACTACATCCTGCTTATTATTGATAACATAATCAAAAGCTTTAGCCGTTTCGCCAAACTCAAACTCATGTGTAACAATACCTGTAATATCAATCATTCCCTTGGCAATGGCCTTGATGGCTGTAGGATATATGTTTCTGTAACGGAACACAGATTTGATCTGCGCTTCCTTAGCCATAATCTTTGCAAAGTTAAATTCAATTATATCCTGTGGAGCCAAGCCTACTAGAACAATAGTACCTCCGTTTTTTATCAGATAAGGAGTCTGAGAAATTGTTCTTGCAGAACCTGCAGTCTCAATTACTATATCAACACCCTTTTTGTCTGTCATTTTATCTATTTCAGCAAAAACATCTGCTTCAGCTGCGTTGATAGTAGCTGTAGCCCCGAGTTTTTTAGCATATTCAAGTCTTTTGGGTATCACGTCAACAATTGTGATATCTGTTGCTCCGTAGGCCTTACATGCCAGGAGGGTTACAAGTCCGATAGTACCTGCTCCTAAAATAACAACTGAATCCCCCAGCTTTACATTACCCTGCATTGCTGCATGCAAACCAACAGCTAGAGGTTCAACCAGAGCCCCTTCCTTAGTGGTTATATTTTCAGGCAACTTGAAACACATGTTTTCAGGGAAGGCTATATAGTTCATTAAAGACCCGTGATATGGAGGCGTAGCGAGGAATTCTACTTCGGGACATAAGTTATATCGGCCGGTTTTACAGAACTCGCACTGACCGCAGGTTATTCCCGGCTCGAGAGCGACTTTATCACCCACCTTAAGATTTTGGACGCCGCTTCCTATTTCAACTACAGTACCGGAGCATTCATGCCCGAGTATAAAATCGCCATCTACTATGAAATCACCAATTTTACCATGTTCCAGATAGTGTACATCCGAACCGCATATTCCTACGTATTCCAGCTTAACCAGAACATCCTTATCTCTAAGTTTAGGAATTTCTATATCCCGTATTTCAATTTGCTTTATTCCTGTCATATATGCTGCTCTGTTTTTCATCACTCAACCCTCCACTTATATATAAAAGTAGTTTATACTTTTATGCAAAATATATTTGTAGTCTGTTTTTACATTACATTAATTAATCAATTTATATAAGACTTTTATAAATTGCCTTTAATAAGATTATATCGTGTTTTTATATAAAGTCAATAATATTATTTATTACCTTTCACAAATAATGGTACATTAGAGTAGGAAAAAAGAGCATACGGCCCGGGAAGCGATTTCCAATAAAGGTTATATGCTCTGTATTCTTACAGTAAATATGAGACATTGACCAATGCACAATCAAATATTTTTAATAAACTCTTCTACATGAAGAAGCGCTGCCCCAACTGCGGTTGTTTCCAGTTTATATTTACAAACGTGAAGATATTTTCCGTCAGGCTCAAAGGTATTATACTTTGCAACCCTTTCTCTCAACTCATCGAGATATTCATCCATATAAGCACCGGCATATCCCCCCAGTATTACCTTACAATCAAAAAGCATTCTCAGATTGTTGATTGCAATAACAAGATTTGAGACATAATCTTCCCATATTTTTTTCTGTGTTTCCTGTTCAAGTCTGAGCAATCTGAAAAACTCTGATATATTTCCGCCTGTACTATCAGATAGTATCTTGGCTGAACAATAAGCATCCACACAACCCTTCTGTCCGCAATAACAGGTTTTTCCTCCTGGAATTATTGTCATGTGACCGAACTCTCCGCCTCGCTGATTCTGACCACTATAAATGTTTTTTCCAATAATAATTGATCCACCAACAGAATTGTTCAATGATAAATATACTACACTTTCTTCTGTTTTATCTCCCCACATTTCAGCAAAGCCTGCAGCATTCGCATCATTGCTGAAGGTACATTTATATGGTATGAATTTTTCAAAGGCCTCAATGCTGCCTCCTTCAAAATCTATAACCTGTGCGTAGCTCACAGATCGGCTGTCATCCGACAATATCGCAGGCAACGCTATCCCGACGCCTAATATATCCCCAGGCTCAATTTGACATTCGGCAATAAAGTCATTAACCAAATCTCCGACGCCTTTAAAGTATTCCTCTGCATTTTCGAAAGGAAACTGTTTTCTGAGATTCTTAATTACCCTGGCACTAAGGTCTATAACAACAATACCCACGTGGTTTCTTGTAATATCCAATCCTACAGCATATCTTGCCGTACTATTATAGGAAATGGCCTTCGCCTTCCGTCCCCCTGTTGATTCAAACAATCCGGTTTCAATAACCAATCCTCGTTCGAGGAGTTCCTTAATATTTTGTGTAACCGTGGGCAGACTCATACTCAAAGAATACGCTATTTCTTGAATAGATATGGGGTCTCGCTTATACAAAAAGCTATATATGGCGTTCCTGTTTATTTTTTTTACCTCAATACTATTTACTCTACCTGTAGTCATAATAATCACCCAGTTTTATAAATGCCTTTTATTAATGTATTTATAATAATATATATATTTTTTTTAAGCAACTAGAAGAATAACCAAAAGAATACTTGGATTTAAATTAACTTCATCTTTTTTACAATATTATGTGAAAGCTATTATAACACTTCATTTTAATACTTATGCTTAATTATACCATATTAGGGGATCATTTAAAAATATCATTAAAAATATTGTATACATAACCAAAATTGTTTTAAAAAAAGTACACGAATGGTATAATTATAGTATAAAACTAAATATTGCAACGTATAAGTATTAAAAATTAGCTGTATGCGGAGGAAAATGTTATGTGTATTCATAATCGCTTGTTCGCATTAATTTTTAGATTTTTGTTTGTAATCGGATGTGGAATAGGTCTTTACCTTAACTCCGGCCTTCCAAGTGGGGAGCCTGCCCCTTACATGCTGATTTTTTATACAATTCAAAGCAATGTTTTATGTTTTCTTTTCTTTTTTTTATTAGTTATCAAAACCTTTTTTGATTTATTAACCAAGGGAGTTAAGGGTTCTACTTCTTTCTTTCCTCATTTTAAAGGTGCAGTTACTATGGCAATAGCCATAACTTTTTTAATTTACCATTTTATTCTAGTTCCTCAGTATATGAGAGCTTCCGAAGCTTATAATTTGCTAACCTGGCAGAACCTACTTGTTCATTATTTTGTCCCCCTGTCTGCAATTATAGACTGGCTGGTTTTTGATGAAAAACATAGTTTCCGCTGGTTTGACCCCATAACATGGTTGCTCGTTCCTATTTCCTACTTTGTATTTATATTGGTCCGTGCCAAGTTCGGCGGTATTATTGAGATTGTCCAAAGCCCATACCCCTACTTTTTTATTGACGTTGATTTGCTTGGCTGGATTAATGTTATTAAAAATGCGGGCTTAATGATATTTGCCTTTTTAGTACTAGGCTATGTCATATACTTGATTGACAAAGTAAAATTAAGCAGGCAATCGCCGAAAATCGACGCTTTTCAGCCAAAATAAAACTTAATTCTATTTAATGTGTATTTGATTGCAATGCAAACATCGTCAAATTGTGATACTATATAACACATTAAAATAGTTATGTATACTTGGAATTGTCAAAATTTAACCTGATGCTTTCATAAGTTTTATTATAGTTACTCATACCTAAAAACTTACTTTTCCTGCATCACCTTTTTCATATGCCTTATTCAAATCCATCCCAATTCCAATATAATTTTTTAATGCATAGTTTAACTGAGAATTTTTCGGCTGTATAAGAAAGTTGATTACCTTGAGTGCATTTCGACGAGGTAAAGGTCTAAGATACCATGGACATATCAGCCACATAAATCAATCATAATTTACTGGAGAAAATATGAAGAAAAGAGACTTTAAGAATTTACATAAAAACTTTCAGATTAAAATTAAGAATTATAAAGACAAATATCCCAAGAAATTTAAGTATTTCATGATTTCAGCCTCAGGGGCCTTGGTTCTAACCATAGCAGTTGTAATAAGCACTTCTCTCCCATCCACAAAACCTTCCCCATCCGGAGCAGTTGACCAGGCAGTTAATACTGCTTCAGTTTATGCAGCTGCAGATAGTTTTTTAGCTGATGAGGCTGGCAGTAGTACTAATGAAGCTGCCTCAAGCAAAGCTTTAGACTCTGGTTCAACAACAAGTAAAATTTCGCGTGGTGAAAAAGGACCCTTAGACCCGTTAAAGGGAGACATAGTAAGCTTGGGCGTAAACAACGTTATTGTTACGGTAATCCAACAGAGATTAGCTGAACTCTATTATTTGGAATACGACGAACCTACAGAAGAGTACAGCGAGTCTATAGAAGCAGCTGTCAAGGTTTTTCAGCGCAAGCATGAGCTGGAAATATCCGGTGTCATGGACGCCGAAACCTATCGCTTACTCATGTCTGATGAGGCTAAAGAATATACCGTATATATCGGTACCGAAGGAACAGATGTTGAACAGCTTCAAACACGTCTTTACGAATTGGGGTACATAAATAAAATTACCAGCTACTTTGGAACAGATACTGAAGCAGCTGTTAAGGAGTTTCAAAAGAGAAACGGACTTTTTGATGATGGAAATGTAGGTAAAAATACTCGTGAAAAGCTATACTCATCAGATGCTATACCCCTCTCTTTCTATCTCGGAGACGAAAACGACGAGATAAGAAAATACCAACAAAAGCTTTATGAGCTTGGTTATCTCACTACAAAGCCTGACAGTAAGTATGGAAACGACACTGTTTTAGCAGTTAAGCATTTTCAGGACAATAACGGTATTATTGCTGACGGATATATGGGACCTGCTACTAAGGAACTGCTTATGTCAGGGAAGGCTGAAGCCTACTGTATAAAAACAGGTGACCGTGGTGATGATGTAGAAAATATACAGACCTACTTGAAAAAGCTAAAATACTTAAAAACTGTAACCGGCTACTTTGGTTCGGATACTCACGATGCAGTAATTAACTTTCAAAAAAGAAACGGTCTTAGTGCTGACGGCAAAGTAGGCTCTCAAACAATTAGCAAGCTGCTTTCAGGTACAGCTAAAACCTGGAATGGAAGTACCTCGGGGGGTGGTTCCGGCTCTAACTCTGGAGGCGGCACTTCGGGAGGAAACAGTTCAGACAGCGATTCCGGCTATTCATCCGGCTCGATGGTAAACAAAATCATTTCAATTGCAAAATCCAAACTGGGCGCCAGATACGTATATGGTGCTAAGGGACCAAATACCTTTGACTGTTCGGGTTATGTCTACTGGGTACTTAACAAGGCCGGTATCAAACAAAGCTATATGACTTCCTACTCCTGGCAGAGTACATCAAGGTATCAGAAGATAACAAATATGAAAAATATTAAGAGAGGCGATATAATATCTTACAGAGGACATGTGGGAATCGCCCTTGGGAACGGACAGATGATAGATGCTTCTTCCACCCAGGGAAAAGTCAGAATTACCTCGATTAATTCCTCTTATTGGATAAAGAACTTTAAGGGTGCCTATAGGATTTATTAATTTAGTAATTTATTAAAATCTGTGAATTATACTTATCTGAAATTATTAATGTTTGATGTTGGTAAAAATAATTCTGGTATAAAATCAAAACTTATCTTATAAAAATAAGATAAGTTTTTTGTTTTATGATAATTTATAACAGCATAAAACGCCATCAACAGGTTAATATAATATCGTTTCAAATAAAAATTAATTGGCCAAAAGGAGGCTTTAAATCATGGATGAAAAAAATAAAAAAACTTTGGAAAGCTTTATGAAAAAGAATGACACAGAGTTCGGCACTGAATTGGTTGATTTAAAAACTCAGCTTAACGTTATGGAATCAACTTTAAATCAACTTAAGTCAACAGCTATGTCTCCTTCAGGTTCTCAGGGAGCAATGCAGAGCCAGCAGAGTCAGCAGGCTGCTATTCAACTTATGAACCAGATTCAGAGTTTCAGACAGCAGGCTCAACAACAGCAGCACCAGGCTCAGCAGCAGCTTCAGAATTCTGTACAGCAGGCTATAAATGAACTCACTCAGGCCAAACAGCAGATTATCTCTCATCAGGTTCTCAGCCAGATGAGTCAGATTATTGATCAAGCTCAACAGCAGCTAAACAGCATGACACAGCCGTCTCAGTCAGGTACCCAGAACCAGGGTTTCCAGAGTCAGTCCGGAAGCCAGAGCTATCAGTCAAGCTATCATGCCCCATCAAATTATCAAAGTTCACAGGAAACTCAGTCAACACAGAAACAGTAAATTTTTAACTTGAAAAAATAGAATAAGGTTTTACAGTTCTTTAACTCTATGCTATTAGCCTGTAAATTAAATGCCTTCAGTTGATGAAGGCATTTTTTAATTTATTTTTTTTTCCTAGCCAACGAATTAGAGACTACTTGAATTTATCAAAATTATATATCTCGCCTTTGGCTTCAACTTTCATTCTTTCAGCAAAATCTTTTACAAACAGAACTTTATCGTCAAGTATTCTCTCCGATATTTGATAATTTAGTAGTTCTCTCATCTTGCTTACATGTCCGTCAAAATGTTCATTATAAAACTTAACGGACTCTTCTATCGGCTGCTCCATATATGAATAATAGTTAAAATTCATCCATATCTCTATAGTACCGAAGTGATCAATTATGTCTGCATCCTGTAAAATCTTTATATAATCTGAGTAATTAGAATCTTTCTTCCTCCTTTGATGATAAAATATCAATTCAGAGATTTCTTCCAACTCACTTGGAGTACACTGATCCTTTAATATCTCTTTGGCGAGAACCGCACCGTAATCCCCATGTGGTTCAATTCCTTTTGCCACATCGTGAAAATAACCTGCAGCCAGTAATATTTGATCCTTTTGAGTGTTTTCAGGTATAAGTACTTTTCTGAGGCTGACTGCAAGCTTTCCAGTTCGCTCCCCATGATAGAATATAAACCCCTTTTCTCTCTCCTTATGTGCCTTTCGGTCTGCCATATGTATGAAGGCCAGTTCCCTTATTTTTTCTAAATTCATAGCTGCTCCTCATCATTTTTTATAGTGTACAGTGTTATAAGTGGCGTCAAATAAAACTATTTATTTTTCAGCCAACCCTACTCCTTTTCAATTTCTAAAACATGTCCGTTGTCTGTGAACCTCCCGCCTCTACTTCTCAAGGCCTCAAATACATAAATAAAGTCTCCGAGCATTCCACCAATAAACAGACAAAGTACACCCGAGTACATTACTTTAAAACTGAATGCCGAGCTAGAAAGAAGTATTAGCAATGAGATCGGAATATAAACATACAGCGGTGCCAATGACAGTGCGATTACCTGTTTGTAACTCTGGACTCCGTCAACTCTGCATTCTGACATTTTTAGCCCAAACTTTATTTTGCACTTAAAGCCTTGTATTCTGCCAACAAGGTAGTGGCACGCCTCATGCAGATATCGATTCAGAAAAATAACAGCTATCGCTCCCACCATATAGAACGGAAGGATTGTTAACTTATTTTCACGTATAACTGCCAAAACCGCTATAACAATAAAAACTGCTGAAGCCACCATTATAATTATCGGAATAATAAATGTAATTTTATATTTGGTTATATCTACCTCAGTTCTCATCAATTCAAATCCCTTCACCTAATACCGGGCAGCTAAATTCATATGAAGTCTATTATATCATCTATTTTTATAGAGCATTTCCTCAAAGTCCACCAGACCAAGTGTTTTTACATCGGTAACTTTTTGACTTGCAATATCAAACGTTCCTACAAAGTACTGAAAATTATACTGACCAGAATCATACCCATCTGATGTGCGATCCTTATGCGATGTAAGGAAAACAAATTTTAGTACCTTATCCATTCGATCGGATTCAACAAATAGTAGCACGTCCTTACATGGGCTTCTATCCAGCTTTTCTTCATCCACCTTTTCTTCGTCAAGCCTTTTATCTTTTACCAGCTGATTAATTATTTCAGCCTTATATTTGTTATAAATATTTTGATATTCGGCATCTGCCAGCTTGTATGTTATATCATTAGCTGCTATGTAATGCTGTCCAGTCATTACATCGGTTTTTATTATCATATCAGTACTATAATGCATGAAATCTCCCATACATGCGAAACTTTCGACAGGAGTTATATAATACGTTCCATCATTGTTCCTGATAGTAAATTTGATTGAATTTACCTGTCCGAAGTCATCATTTGGCTCAACATTGAGCATTTTTGTCAGGAACAAATCCTCAATTTGCTTTGAAACCTCCTCCTCAGTATACATCGGTTTGATATTGAAGAAGTCTGCGGCATGCTTTTTGGTTCTCCAGGATTCATAAGTATACATAATATTACAGTAGTCTTCAAGATTTCCACTATCACCGCTATTCAAAAATTTAATGAAGGACTTATTTGAAAAGTCTGCTACCGCTATATTCCAATATGGGTTTTCAGCATCGGTCAAAACCACCGTAACGGGCCAGCCATAGGCTAGAATATCATTTTGAAGCGTTTTTAGCTGAGAAATCAATTCAGACATTTTATTAATATTGGGACTTACCACATCTTTTACATGATAAATTATATTAAGCTTTTTCTGTTTCGTATTACCATAAAAATCATAATATGCATTCCACTCCTCATTGTCTCCGGGTATGTAATCTATGCTTGGAAATGCACATCCATTTGTCAGTTTGCTGAGCTTATCGGCAAGCTTCAGGAATTTCCCGTCATTATAGATTTCTTCATTTCCATCGTAGGTATTTTCATAATTGATGTCAAAGCCATTATTTTTAGTGTATTTAATTGCCGCAAGAAACCGCCATTCATTCCATTCTTCTGTCCCCATAAAGATTTCATATCCGCAGTCCTCCTTAATTGGAACGTAATTGCTCCAGGTGGAACAAATTCCGGCAGCATTAATCAAACTACAGTTATAAAGATTAATATCCTGTAATGGCTCATAATAGGAGTCTCCGATTATCAAAGTGTAGCCTTTCATAGTACATGCATCAAACTTAACCTGTTTGGAGGAATGAACTTCAAGCATACTGTCCTCATAGGTACCGTCATCATTTATACCCTCAATGTAGGAGTCGGTGCAAATAAGATCATATACATTCCATATTTTAAGACCGTGGTATATCTTGCTGTTATTAATTGAAACTTTTGAGCAGTTACGTAATTTCAAAGCGTTTAGTTCCAGATTACTAATGCTGACATTATAACTATAAGCAAAATCTAATAAGTACCCAGAATCTTTCAAGTTAATTGTTTTGGTTCCAACTCTGGGTACACCAATGATTGTAAGATTTTTAACAGACAATATTTTGGTCTGATCATTGGTATTACCGGAAGATTTATAATTTCCCGGTAGTACTTTTATAATTCGATTGGAGCCAAGGGCTTTTGAAAGCTCTAAATAATTTGAAACAGTAATCTCTTTTATTGTTTCTTTCGGACCTTTACATTTTGCAAGATGGGCTGCCTGAGCTTTATAGTCCGTTCCCTTAGGTGCCAGCGAAGTGGCTTTGTTTAGACATTCCTCGGCCTTATCATACCAATATTGATCACAGTATATGTACACCATTTCAGCGTATAATGCAGTATTTTCACAATTACAGTCCAAACCTAACTGAAAATAATTATAAGCATCACTGTATAACTGTGTCTGAAAGTAATTTTCTATATAGTTAAGTTCGCTTGAACGATTTGTCCTTATAAGATTTGAATATGTTTCGGAATTAGGTTCAATATCTATTGCCTTTAATAAATAAAATTTACCCGTGTCTGTCTCCTCATTTTCAAGCTGCTTTTTCCCAAATTCCACTAAAGTATGTATAACACTCTCAGATAGGGATTGCAGCTGATATTTGGGGGTTGAAAACACCTGTGACAGGGCTTCCAATATTAATTCATCGGTATCATTGTCAAATATTTTGTCAACATCGCTAAAAGTAATAAGCTTGTTATTTGTATAGACTTTTTTACCCACTGATTCGATAATATTTATTGGAATGTATATCTGCTTGTCTTTTATAACGGCTGGGTAAGGAATATCAGTCTGTTTTCCGTTGACACTTACGGTTCTTTTTCCCGGTGATAAGACCAAGGTGTTATTGCCAAAGCTGATTTCAAGCCCTGAAGTTAAGTAATTGTGTTTGATTTGACCGCCACAAGCTTCTACAACACTTTCAGCAGGAATATATACAACCTGCTGCTTATTTATTGTTTCAACGAATGGGGCAGGAATATCTTTTCCAATCAGATTGTTGTTTGTATAAAGGGAACTACTTCCTATATGTAAAACAGTTGAATTACCCAATCTCGTTACTTCTTTCCTATGGTAACTGTAATCTTCGTCAGAAACGCTTTTATTTTTACTAGGCTTCTGACCCTTTTTGGTGCCAACAAATATATTTCCTGATTCTCCTACTGCAACAGCAATATTTTGGCCCTCAGCAAAGCCATATATTTTACATAATGATGTTATGTATTTAGTGTCTGAGGCACTAATAGCTGTGGTGAGTAATGGTTCACTTTTTTCAGGGGTCAGAATCCATTCCTTAATTTCACCAATATCATTGTTATCATTATTGTCACTATTTTTATCTTTTACAAATCTGCGACCGCTCACTGTCGTCGCTACTAATTTATGTCCATCCAGCTCAATTTTGCCGACGTCTTCCTCATAGCCAATCTGCTCCCTGGTCCAGGAAAGAGCATCCTCAGACCTGATTATCAGACCATTTTGTCCAACAGCAATAAATTCTCTTCCGTCGTATGCAACACTGTATATATCTCTGCCAGTAATATATTCACTTAGCTTATTCCACTGATAATTGTCCAGTCGTGCATCGGCTGCTAATTTACTATTTGAAACCAAAACAAAACAGAGAACAATACCTACCAGACAAATAATTTTTCTAAGCATATTTCACCTCTTGTATAAAAAATGAGAGTTGCAATGGCATTACAAAGATATTTTACCATATATTAGATAAAATGTAATCAGAGTTAAATCGAGTAGGAGGTAGCTGATTATTTCAGCTACCGACCTCTCACAGCACCGTGCATACCGTTCGGTACACGGCGCTTCAATAAGAATTAACATACTTTCATGTACGTATTATATAAAGAAATCAA
>JAEYWA010000207.1 GCA_023431385.1 Bacillota bacterium
AAAAAAGAAATTTGTAGATTGAAACTGTTCAAGATTTAAATAGAAGACTTTATGACCGGATAAAGAGCAAATGGTACTTATTCCAACTGCTATTGAGGTTTTTCCTACATTTCCGGAAGCTGAATACACCGAAATTATCTTAGTGTTTTTCTCTCCAGAAGTCTTAATAACATTTCCTGCGTTTATGAAGCTATTAATAATATCTCCAGCAATTTTATTTACGTCTTTGTATTTATAAATTGAAGGAATATCCGAAACACCGCTGCTGCTTTTCCCCGAGGATAAAATCAAAATGTTTTTTTTATATAAATTTCTTACCTCGTCATAATACTTTTCACAGGTTAAAATAATATCTGGATCAATCTTTTTTATCCATTCCTCAACGTTGAAGGAATTACTGCAATAATTAACAAGCAAGGTCTCAGAAAAATTATGGGTAAGAGAATTACACAAATTGAACGAGTATTCATCATCATCGTCCAGAATCATTAATTTTATGAGTGACATTAGCTATCTCCAGTTTCTTTTGTAATAATCATTTTAAGTTTACCGGATATGAATAAAGAAGGTTCTGTTAATTCCATTATATTACATTTTAAATGATTGTCAACATATTTTTTACATTTTTGTTATTTTCTTTCATTTATTACATATTTTAATAACCATTTATTGATATTTTCCCGAATTTTGAACTTACTTTTACATTGACATCTCCCTCTGAGCCTGTAAATTGGTTGTTAGATATTGTTCCAAATATATCAAGGGTTAGTCCTGCAGCTTTTGGAAAGGTTAAATCAATATTGCCGGTTTCGGTTTCAAAGGAATAGTCGCACTTTTTATAACATTCCGTCTTTATATATAGGTTTCCTGCGTCTACTTTCACCTGGGAACCCCCGGCCAGTTTTCCGGAGTTAAGATGAACATTACCCTTTGCACAATGAAGGATCAGTCCTCCGGATAATGACTTAATTTCTGTATTCACTGCATTTAGTGCTGCATTGATATTTCCTTCATAAAAATCCTGCAAAATAAAATTACCCTGATCCTGTGAAATTTCCAAAGAATTTATTCGGCGTGGAATTGTAAGCTCAATTTCAGAAATCAGGTCTTTTGCATTTTTTATATTACCGCTATAGTTTACAACAATATAGCAAGTACCTTCTTCAATACTTGTATCAACATTGAAGTTCTCAAGAAGTTTTTGAAGCTGCTCCACGGTTTTACTGTCCCGTACTGTATGCTTTGTTTTTACACTTATGTCAGGCTTGTCCCAGCAGTATATCTGTAGTATTCCCGAGTCTATTGAGACTTTAAGTGTCCTGACTTGTTTTGTAAGTTTTATTTGTGAATTCCCGAACTGGTAAGAGTCCTGCTTGTGAATTGTAACAGACTGTTGACCACAGCCTGAGAGAAGAATTGCTAAAATTATAGAAATACAAATAAATATCCTTTTCATGGCCATCTCCTGCAAATCTCATATTGCAAGAATGATACCATATTTTCCATTCATTCCCAATTATTTCCTGTCCACTCCCCTTAAGGAATGGACAGGCTACTTTAAAAAATAATAACTTATTGCAGAGGGTGTAAAAATTTGCAAATCACAAGAATCTGTTATGGGATTATTCAAACAGACCTTTCATATAACCTGCATAATGTGAAAAAACTATTCCCGGTTCTTCAAGATCAAGACACCATCTCTTCACCCATTCAAGTGATAGATAGCCCTTATAGTCATTTTCCTTTAACAGTCTTACAATATTCTTTATGGGGATATCACCACAGCCCATCATTTTATACTTTACTACACCATCATTAACAACAGAATCCTTTATGTGAATAAAGCAAATATATTTCTTTAAATTTTCATATGTTTCCTCAATGGACTCATTAAAGAATCTGATTGGGTGATGTACATCCCACAGAACTCCTACACTATCAGAGCCAACCTTTTCAATAGCGGCCTTCAAAACCTTTGAATCGGCAAAAACACCGTTGGTTTCAACCAGAAGCTTAACACCCTTCTCTTTGGCCTTAGGAGATAGTTTCTTTAAATTTCCAATAACAAAGTCAATATCTACCTCTCCTGCATGAGGCTGCGCATCTCCCAGCACCCTGACATACGGAGCTCCGATTTTGGAAGCCAGATCAGTATAATCCAGAGCTTCCTGAATATATTTATCAATATTTAATTTATCAAATAAATAGCTTGCTGATGTTAGGCAAGGGATTTCAAGACCTATTTTATTCAGTTTCTTCATAGTCAAATCTATATTATCTGCTGAGAACTGCTTGGCTTTCGGAACATAAAGCTCATTTCCTATACCCCGAATTTCAATACCGTCAAAGCCTATATCCTTAGCAGTAGCTAGCATATCTTCCCAACTCCAGCCAGGACATCCCAGCGTAGAAAATGATATTTTCATAATTCCTCCCATCTACGCGTAAAGCGCGTACAAAAATAGTTATGTAAAGACACGCAGTGGCTTTTCGTAGCGCGAAAAATACTAATGTAGGTGCAAACTCATGTATACGCTTTTCACGCTAACTCCCGTCCCTGTGTTACCAACACACCAGTTAAATTGTGATTAAATACATCTAACTTGTTTTCATAATAACATTTTTTTCTAATGTCTGCAAGGAAACTAAATCCATTGAGCCTGTTTCATATAACGATAATAATAGCAAGTATGCCATATAGTATATATTATTATTCCTGGTACAGATTTTAGAATAATACGGAAATAACTAACGGAAATGAGTACAATTTATGTAAGGGTAATATCCGCATCTTATAAAATGTAGATTTTCCAGAGAGAGCTCAGTGCTCTTGAAATGAAATAACCAATAACGCCTCCAAGGAGATTCAACAATATATCATCAACATCACTTATTCCTGAGTATGTTAAATATTGTGCTATCTCAATTATAAAGGTTACAAAAAGGGTGATAATTATTACTTTGTTAATTTTCATGCTTTTTATAAAAGGCAAAAGGAAACCCAGCGGCATAAATGCCACTATGTTTCCAGCCAAATTTACTGCCACATTTCGGATTCCCATGCTGCCGGTCAGGTATTGCAATATAGTAAAAAACGGAATCAGATTTATTCCTCTATGTTCATTTCCCCTGCCGTAATGGGAACTGAAGAAAGTAAGATAGGCCAATAATATAAGATATGCAAGAAGAAAAAACGCAGCTGTATACCTGATTATCTTTTTACCGGCCATATTTACTCACCTTACTTTCAGTATTTATTCAGTACTCATAATTTAAACTGCTATAAATTCACATAAATCACTTTTCCCAACCTAGTTATATTAACATAATCAAAGGATAGATAGAATAATTAACTTCTGAAATAATCAACTCCTGCTTTAAACAGCTCTTGATCCTTTTCTCCAGGAACATTTTTATACAGGTTTGTTCCTATTCTCTCAGAGTGACCCATTTTTCCGAATACTCTTCCGTCTGGACTTGTGATGCCCTCAATAGCATTTATTGAGCCATTTGGATTAAAACTTATATCATAAGTCGGTTTACCATTCAGTCCTACATACTGGGTGGCTATCTGCCCATTGGCTTCAAGTGTTTTCAATACCTGCTCACTGGCAGTAAATCGTCCTTCTCCATGGGATATGGCTATGCTGTGAATATCTCCGACCTTAACATTGTTCAGCCATGGCGACAGGTTTGAAGTTATCTTTGTATTAACAAGACAGCTCTGATGACGTCCTATGGTGTTAAAGGTCAGCGTCGGGCAGCTGTCATCAATTTCTCTGATCTCTCCGAAGGGCAGTAGACCGAGCTTTATTAAAGCCTGGAAGCCGTTACATATTCCCATAACAAGGCCGTCTCTCTCTTTGAGAAGCTTCATTACGGCCTGACTAACAACAGGATTTCTGAAGGCCGTAGCAATAAATTTTCCTGAGCCTTCGGGTTCGTCTCCGGCACTGAAGCCGCCCGGAATCATTATGATCTGGGAATTGTTAATTAATCTTTCCATCTCTTGGATGGATTCTTCTATATCATTGTGGGACATATTTTTTATTACCAGTGTTTCAACAATACCTCCGGCATTTTCAAATACCTTCTTTGTGTCATACTCGCAGTTTGTTCCGGGGAATACGGGTATAAATATTCTCGGTTTCGCAACTTTTACAGAGGGCTTAACCTTAGTGCAGGCTTCATATCTGTATTCAACAGGAGCTTCAAACTTCGGTCTGACCTTTGTGGGGAATATCTTTTCCAGTGGTGCCTGCCACTTTTCTGCAAGCATACTCAAGGACATTTCTGTTCCTCCTACAGCTATTTCGTTATTGGCAGCTGTAGTTCCGAGTAATGTATAGTTTAAGCCCGCAAAATCTGAACTTATATCGGTGCTTTCAGACAATTCAAGGACAATCGAGCCATAAAGAGGCCTAAACAATAAAGCTGTGTCAATTTTATCATCAAATTTAAAACCTATCATATTACCAAAGGCCATTTTGCTTATAATTTCTGCTATACCGCCTTCTCTTACAGAACTTGCTGATAGTATCGACTTTTGAACCGCCATTTTGTGAACTGCGCTATAAATCTTATCCAGTTCATTAAAGTCTGGCAGGTTATTTTTATCCAATCCTAATTTTAAAAGCACTACCTTGCTGCCAGCAGCTTTAAATTCATTAGAAACAACATTGTTTACATTAACTGTATCTACTGCAAAGGATACCAGCGTAGGTGGTACATCCAGCTCATTAAAGCTTCCCGACATGCTGTCCTTACCACCGATAGCAGCAGTTCCGAGCTTCATCTGAGCATAATATGCTCCTAAAAGGGCACTTAACGGTTTACCCCAGCGTTTTGCGTCCTTTCCGGGCTTCTCAAAATACTCCTGAAGTGTCAGTCTGATCTTCTTATAGTCTCCGCCCATAGCAGTAATCTTAGCTACCGATTCAACTACTGCAAACACTGCTCCGTGGAATGGACTCCACATAGAAATTTCAGGATTATAGCCATAGGACATTAAGGTTCCGGTAGTAGTGTCACCTTCCATTAACGGAAGCTTTGCAGCCATTCCTTCAGCCGGTGTCAGCTGGGTTTTGCCTCCATAAGGCATTAACACTGTATTTGCACCTATTGTGGAGTCAAAGCGTTCTACAAGTCCCTTCTGACTGCATCTGTTAAGGTTTTGTAGATTATCAACCCATTTTTCAGTCAGGTCGTCAACTATTACATTACTATACTTGTCAAAATAGCTTTCCTCTTCAGGTGCTGCTATTTCAATATCAATTCTTTGCTTCGCACCATTTGAATTAAGGAATTCCCGGCTTAAATCTACTATCCTTTTACCTCTCCAATTCATCTTAAGTCTCGGAGCGGCAGTAACCTCAGCAACAACAACAGCCTCAAGATTTTCATTATTTGAATGCTTTATAAATTTGTCAACATCTGCCGCATCAACGACAACTGCCATTCTTTCCTGTGATTCAGAAATGGCCAGCTCTGTTCCGTCAAGGCCTTCATATTTCTTTGGTACCATGTCGAGGTTTATTTCCAAACCGTCAGCCAGTTCTCCTATAGCAACTGATACACCGCCGGCACCAAAGTCATTACATCTTTTTATCAGCGTGCTTACCTCGGGATTTCTGAAAAGACGCTGTATTTTTCTTTCGGTAGGTGCATTACCCTTTTGAACTTCCGCACCGCAGGATACTAGTGATTCTTCGGTGTGAGCCTTTGAAGAACCTGTTGCTCCTCCGCAGCCGTCTCTTCCTGTTCTTCCTCCAAGAAGGATTATTTTGTCTCCGGCTGCGGGCTGCATACGCACTACGTTTTTCCTTGGCGCAGCACCAATTACAGCTCCGATTTCCATCCTTTTTGCAACATAACCGTCATTGTATATTTCGGCAACCTGGCCTGTTGCAAGGCCTATCTGGTTTCCATAGGAGCTGTAGCCAGAGGCGGCGCCGGTAGTGATTTTCTTTTGAGGAAGCTTACCGGGGGTGGTATCCTCCATACGGGTTCTGGGGTCACCGCTTCCGGTCACTCTCATAGCCTGATATACATAAACCCTACCTGACAACGGATCGCGGATGGCGCCGCCGAGACAGGTCGCAGCTCCGCCGAAGGGTTCTATTTCTGTAGGATGATTGTGTGTTTCGTTCTTGAACATAACAAGCCATTCTTCATTCTTGCCATTTATTTCAGCATTAACTACTATACTGCAGGCATTGATTTCATCGGATAAATCCAGATCCTCCAGCTTCCCCTGCTTTTTAAGAGCTTTCATTGCCATGAGGGCAACATCCATAAGGCAGATATCCTTATCGTCACGGCCTCTGTATATTTCCTCTCTGGCTGCCATATAGTCCTTATAAGTATCTTCTATTACTTTGGTATATTTGCCTTCCCCGAACTTTACACTGTCGATGCAGGTAAGGAAGGTTGTATGTCTGCAGTGATCCGACCAGTAAGTATCTATCATTCTCATTTCAGTTACTGAAGGATCTCTTTTTTCTGTATTCTTGAAATATCCCTGACAGAACACAATATCATCAAAGGACATGGCAAAACCCATCTCCTTCAGAAGATCGGACAGTTGCTTGACGTCCATGTCAATAAAGCCGATAATGGTTGCTACGTCCTCAGGCTGTTCAACCTCGGTCTTAAGTGTCTGAGGCTTTTCCATTTTAGCTTCCTGACTTTCAACAGGATTTATATAGTACTTTTTGATAGCCGCAATGTCCTGTAGTGTAATGGCTCCTCCTAGTACAATAACTCTGGCAGCCTTTATTTCAGGTCTTTCGCCTTGTGTCAGCAATTGAATACATTGTGCAGCCGAGTCGGCTCTCTGATCATACTGGCCAGGCAGGTATTCCACAGCAAACGCCGTACAGCCGGTAGGAATTGAGTATTCTTCATCATAGGCCAAATCAACCGGTGGTTCTGAGAAGATAGTGTTTCGTGCCATTTGATATTCCTCATCACTGATTCCTTCAATATCATATCGATTTATGATCTTTACTGATTCAAGGGCTTTGATGCCCAGTGTTTCGGTTAAGTCGGACAGAAGCCCTTGCGCTTCCACATCATAAGGTTTCTTTTTTTCAACAAATAGTCTTTTTACCATGCTTCTCATGTTTTCTCCTATCCGCATGCATTGGCATGCTGGGCAAATATTAGTTGACTTATATATCCAGATTTTCTACATTCAAATTAATTAAATTCCCAAGATTCGAAATAAAATAATATTTAAAATTAATATACATAATTCAATAAAAACAAGCTGCCATGTTAATTATAATATGATAAAATATATTAGTAAAATTAATATTATTAATATATTGTATTAGGAGAGCTAATGGATATAAATTTTGAATTATATAAGATTTTTTATTACTGTTCCAAGAATAAAAGCTTCTCTATTGCAGCTAAAAAGCTGTTTATATCACAATCCGCAGTGAGCCAGTCCATTAAACAGCTCGAGACACAGCTGGGAGTAACTCTGTTTTTCAGAAAAGCCAGAACAATACAGCTGACCTCTGCGGGAGAAATGCTGTTCAGCTATGTGTCACAGGCTTTTAATTATTTAAAAACCGGGGAGTCAAAGCTCCAAGAATTAGAAGGGCTTAAGTCAGGTGAAATAAGAATCGGAGTAAGTGATTCTATATGCAAGTACTTTGTAATGCCCTATATTAAAAAATTCGGTAGGCTATATCCTCAAATAGCTATAAAGGTAGTCAACCGTACCACTCCGCAGCTGTTGGAGGTATTAAAAAACGGCCTTGTAGATATGGTTATTTCAACGCTCCCTGTAAATACGCAAATGTATTCTGTAATACCCTTTATAAAGGTCGAGGACATTTTTGTTGCATCAGAAAAATATTCGGAACTTAAGAATAGAAAAGTACCCCTCAAAGAATTGAATAATAACCCTCTGGTTATGCTTCCCTCAGACAGTTCAACCCGTAAAGCCATTGACACTTTTTTTGCAGAACAGGGTCTTGCCTGTACTCCTGAAATAGAGCTTGAGAGCCTCGACCTCCTCGTTGAGTTTGCATTAATCGGGACTGGTATTGCCTATGTCCTAAAAAACAGTGCTATTGAGCATATAAAATGCGGACGGTTATTCCAGGTGGAAACAAGGGAATATTTGCCTCAAAGAGAGATTGGAATTGTTACTATGAAAAATGTAATGCTTTCGAAAGCGGTCAATACCTTTATAGAAATACTACTATAAAAATTCTTTAATTAACTCATTTTTTTCCACTGAAAAATCCACATAGTTTTCATTTACTCTGACAACCGGAGCATAGGCACATTGGTTTGGAACATATACAACTTCTCCGATCTCCCCATTTTTCAACTTCACCTTGGAGCCAACATAATAACTTGGCATATTTGTGAACATGACCATCATTATCTTTGGATCAACCGTGTCAAAACCTACACTTTCAAGTTCCTTAAAAGCGGTGAAAGGAGTTTGCCTTCCTCTGTATACCCTTTCAGAGGTTATAGCATCAAAGATATCTGAAACTGTTACTATCTTGGAATAAAGATTTTTTTGACTTCCCTTAATACCAAAAGGATAACCTGTACCGTTTTCCTTCTCATGGTGCATTATTACAGCCCGTTTAACATCCATATTTATATCTTTATAATTTTTAACTATCTCATAGCCATAAACCGTATGCCTTTTCATTATCTCGTATTCCTGCTCTGTCAGAGACCCCCTTTTATTTAGAATTTCCTGCGGAATATGAGCCTTACCTACATCGTGAAGGAGCCCTGCCATTACAACATCTTTTAGCTGCTTCTTGGTAAAGCCAAGCCATTTACCCAGCAGCATGGAGTATACCGATACATTGACCAGATGTGAATATGTATATGCATCAGCTATTCTAACTGAATTGACACAATCCATAATGGAACTGCAATCATTTATTTTGCTGTAAATATGTTCTGAAATATCCTCGGCCTTGCTAAAATCCAGTTCCTTTCCCGAAGCCAGATCCTGAATCATTTTCTTTGCTGTATTGACATCCTCTATATACTTCTTTTGATCTTCATTTACATTTTTGTCAGACAAGTAATCGTCGCCGTGGACGGGGTTTGAATTATAAATAAAAACCTTGTCTATTCTGAAGTCGAGAAGCTTTTGTAAAATATGCTCCGTTATAATTGTATTTAAAGGAACAATCATGTTTCCTCCAACAGAATAAACATCTTCTCCAAGGTAGCAGCCTATAATATTTTCATCAACCCTTGTATATATCTTCTCCATTGTAGTAATTCGCCTGCCTTATGAAATAGTTTAGAAAAGTTCTTAGTATACAGCCTGATTACTTGTATTACTATTATTTATATTATATAGTAAATTTATCAAATAGTCATCCAATTTTCGCCATTTTTGAACAATATAAGTAGAAATATTTTCTAAAATAATGGAACATTTATCAAATAATTACGTCAAAATATAGTTAGGAAATATGAGGCAAGGGAGGAATTAGTTATTGGACAATATAATTCAGGTTAAAGGAATCCGTAAAATTTATAGAGTTGGCAATGAAAAGGTCACAGCTCTGGAGAATATTAATCTATCAATAGGTAAGGGAGAAATTTGCTGCCTTCTTGGCACATCTGGCTCAGGAAAATCCACACTGCTGAATCTTATGGCCGGTCTTGAAAAACCCACCAAGGGAGAAATTATAATTAAGAACGTACATATTGAGAAATTAGATGAAAAAAGGCTTGTCCTATTCCGTCAAAAATATATAGGCTTCGTTTTTCAGTCTTATAATCTGCTACCAAATCTTACTGCTTTGGAAAATGTCGGTTTACCTCTGGCTTTTAAGGGGGTACCCCGTTGGATAAGAGATAAGAAAGCAAAGCAGATGCTGAATTCTGTCGGATTGAAAACTCATGGTAACAGAAAACCTTCCCAGATGAGCGGAGGTCAGCAGCAAAGAGTAGGAATTGCAAGAGCCTTTATCGGTAATCCTGAAATAGTTTTTGCTGATGAACCAACAGGAAATCTTGATTCCAAAACCACAAGCGAGGTTATGAATCTTATTACAGAAATCGCCAGAAAAAGCAATCAGACGTTAATTATCGTTACCCATGATGTCAATATAGCCAAGTATGCTGATAGAATAATACATATTTTGGACGGAAATATTGAAAAAATTGAATCAAAATCCCGCACTTGTGATTAGTGTGGGAGCAATAACAAAGTAATAAACAACATAGAATAGCTTGGAGGAAAACATATGAAAAAACTAAAAAAATATCTATCTTTTTTATTAATATGTTTAATAGTAATATCAGATCTTTTATTTGGCGCTACCCCGGTAAAGGCTGCAAAGGATATATATTTGAACAATTATGAAATAAAAAGATATCCAAATAACAGCACTAAGCAAGTTCCTATAACTGAAGGTGATTCCTTTGATATGATTCTAACATTTAGGCCCGTTGACGGTGTCACAGGTATTAAAATAAAATCAATTATTATTGACGGCTCTTCATTTAGTCTTAAGAGTGGTGAAACTGAAATTAAAATGACATCTAATACTTCCCCAAAGACTACTTTTGTTTACAATGGAGGTTCGAAGAGACTTGATGTGACGATTCTCTATGATAAAGGAAGCGAAAAGGATCTTTCCGAGATGGATTTTATCAATATATCTGAAGCCGTACCGGATTCATCAACATCAACCTCGGGTGATACAAGCAAAAAAGCACCCAGATTAATCATTGCGGGCAATTCTGCCATTCCGGCAGCACAGGCAGGTTCTGAATTGACATACACTTTGCCCATAAAAAACGCCGGTCAGTTTGTTGCAAAAAAAGTGGTCATATCTCCAGTTCTTGATGCTTCTGTACCCGTTGAGATAGAAACAATGAACCTGTCACAAACCATTGACTCACTTTCTCCCAATGAGACCGAGGAGGTAACCTTCACCTTTAGAATCGGTTTGGGAGCCGCCACTAAAACATACCCAATTAAATTCAATATTCAATTCTATAATACTTATAATGATTATTTCAGTACCACTGAAACAGGGTATTTAAAAACAGAAGAGGGCAACGCTATTCCAAAATTAAAACTGAGATCTGTAGCTACAAATCCTTCACCGGTCCGTCCCGGCGAAGACCTTCAGCTGAACCTTACTCTTGAAAATGAAGGAACCTTAACTGCAAAAAATGTATCAGTAACACTATTAGGCTTGAAAAATGACGGTTTCAGCAGTATTGGTGCTACCAACAAGATAGTCAGATCAAGCATTTACGGATATGATACCTCAACTTTTACTTACAATTTATCCGCTTCAAAAAAAATAGAAGCAGGTGCTAATAATTTAAAAATCAAAGTTGAATATACCGATGCATCCGGTACAGCCCGTACGGAGGAAATGGAATTCTTTATCGCTGTTCAAGGTTCAGATACACAATCAATAGTAGAACTAAAAAATATAGTTTCACCCAATACGACACTCTTCCCCGGAAGTAACGCTCTGATAGCTTTTGACGTAGTAAATACAGGGACTGAAGATGCAAAGAATGTCAAAGTCACTGTTACAGCCGACAAAGAGATAATCCCGAGAACCCAAAACACAATTATTATACCCACACTGAAAAATGGAGACCCTAAAAATGTCCAATTTCAGCTGTTCGTTTCAGATGATGCAGTCACAAAAAACTACCCGGTTGCAATAAATGTTGAATATGATATTCCTGCTTCCGGTACGGCTACCAAACAGACAGTATCGCAGTATGTAGGTTTATACGTTGAAAACAAATCCGGAAAGACGGTGCCAAGATTAATAATTGATAAATACAGCATAGAGCCAAAAACCATAAATGCTGGTCAGGAGTTTACGCTTAGCCTGTCAATACTGAATACAAGCAAATCGTCAAAAATTCAAAATGTCAAGGTTTCTATAGCTTCAGATGACGGAACCTTCACAACCGTTGATTCGAATTCATTTTATATTGACGGTATTTCTCCAAAGTCAAGGGTGCAGAAAAAAATTGTCCTGTCATCAAAACCTGATGCTGCAGCAAAGCAGTATATGCTCAGTATCAATTATGAATACGAAGACGATAAAGGTACTGCCTATACAAATAAGGATACTATTGGGATACCTCTGCAGCAAACTCAAAGACTGACAATTGGTGAATTGAACATATCTAGTGAAGCTTTTGTTGGTAACCCTATACCTGTAAACATTAGTTTTTACAACATGGGTAAATCCACCCTGTACAATCTGATGATAAAGCTTGATGGGAAATTCAAGGTTGAGGGCTCAAGTTATTTTGTGGGCAACTTTGAACCGGGTAAAACTGATTCTTTTGATGGAACAATAATTCCTGATGCCCCTGGAACACTTTCCGGAAGTGTTCTGTTTACGTATGAGGATGCGGCCGGAAAAACTTACGAAGTAAGAAAAGAAATATCTGCAAATGTAACCGAGATGCCTGTACCCCAGGATCCAGGCATAGACGGGCAGCCTCCTGCCGATCCTTCAGCAAAGAAAATACCACTCTGGGCTTATATTGCTGGCGGAGTTGTCGGTTTAGCCGTTATTGTTCTGGTAGTTCTTGTTATTCGTAAAAGAATAAAGGCAAGAAAGGAATTAATGTTCGATGAGGAAATTTGATATTATCATCATGGGTTTAAAAAATTTGTTCCGCAGAAAAACCCGGACCATACTGACGGTGCTTGGTGTTGTTATAGGTACGGCTGCCATAGTTGTCATGGTTTCGCTGGGCCTGGGCATGAATGAAAGCTATGACCAGCAAATAAAGCAAATGGGAAGTATAAATATTATAAATGTTACAAAGTATAGAAACTTCGCTGAGGGCAGGGGCGAGTCGTTCTCACAGAAGGAAATCATTCTGGACGATACGGCCATAGCTAAAATTAAGGCTCTGAAAGGGGTCGCTGGTGTTACACCAATTCTGGAGACATATGGAAAGCTCATAGCAGGTAAAAAAATAGCCTTTTGCTCTATCATTGGGATTGACTCAAATCAAATGGCCAACTTTGATTACAAAATTGCAGAAGGTACCTTGTTAAAGGAAGGGGATATAGATTCAATAGTGGTTGGTGGAAGTATTCCTATGAATTTTTATAATCCAAAACTTATGTATTCACCACAAACTACTCCCGTTAAAGTCCTGTCCGAGAAGCTGCAGCTTACTTTTGATATGGGTTATGGGGAAAGACGGCAGCAAGGCTTGGGCGGTGACGAAACTTCAAAAAAACCTTCAATACTGTATAAGCTGAAGGCAACCGGCCTATTAGTCCAGACTAATGGTAATGACAATAATGACTACTCAATATTTATGGATATTAAGTATCTTCAAAAGCTTATAAAAGATACAAGTAAACAAATAAAAGGCCAGCAGGATTCCTATTATTCAGTATCTTCCTCCAATTCTGAAACCAAGGGTTACGAAAGACTTATGGTAAAGGTTGAAGATATTGATGATGTAGATAGTATTCAAGAACAAATCGATGAAATGGGCTATGGCACAAACAGTCTTCGTGATGTCAGGAAATCCATGCAAAAGCAGTCTCAAACTCTACAAATGGTTTTAGGCGGCCTTGGTGCCATATCACTGTTGATCTCAGCTCTTGGTATTACAAACACCATGATAATGTCCATCTATGAAAGAACCCGAGAAATTGGAGTTATGAAGGTTTTAGGCTGTAAACTTAATAATATTAAACAGTTGTTTCTGTTTGAAGCCGGTGTAATTGGTCTGTTTGGCGGTATAGTAGGAATTATTCTGAGCTACGCGGCATCTTTTATACTGAACAAAATTGGTTTGAATGTTCTGGGAGGAAATAACGATGGCGTATACATGGGAATGGGCATGGGGATGGGTATGGGGATGGAACAGCAAAGCAGTAAAATATCCGTAATTCCTCCATGGCTGGCACTTTTCGCAGTAGCATTTGCCATTCTCATAGGCCTTATTTCCGGCTTCTCACCAGCCAGAAGAGCTATGAAGCTAAGCGCACTTGAAGCAATTAAAACAGAATAACTCAACCCATCATTGTAAAAAATTTATTGTTGATTTAGCCAAATTGCAGCACAAAAAAGTCGGCTCCCGCCGACTTTTTTGTATGGTGATTACTAAATTTATAATGTAAATTTTGATACCTGATCTTTGAGCTTCTTTGAGAATATCAGGCTGTTCTGAGTAGAATCCTGTACATTTTTGAACTCCTCTGCAACTTCTGCGGTTTTTACCGTAATTGTCTCAACACCGTTTGCACTTTCATTTACACTTGCAGTAACCTGTTCAAGTGCATCAACTATGTTAGAAATTGATTGATTCATAGATTTTGAGGATTCATTAAACTCATTCATCATAGTAC
>JAEYWA010000269.1 GCA_023431385.1 Bacillota bacterium
TTGCAGAAAAACTTATCACTATAGCGATCAAGGAAGCAGACAACTTTACTTCCAAGCAGGTAAAGATCAGTTCAGCTAAGGTTGATGCTAAAGGTAATAAGCTTACTGACTCCAAGACTTCCAAGAATGGAAACAAGTACTTGGTTATCGACAGAGAGCAGAAGACTGATATGGTATCAGTTGACAATGCGTCAAGACTTCATGCAAGAAGACTTATTATGAATTGGGTATATAGGCCGTCAACTGCTGATGGTAAGTATATAAACATCACTGATAAGCTTTTTGATGAGATTGCTCCGAAGTATAAGGGCAAGAATGGCGGTTACACAAGAATATATAAGCTCGGACCAAGACGCGGCGACGCTGCAGAAATGGTTATTCTTGAGTTAGTATAATCAATATAAACATAATTAACTATAATATAGGGGATTAGACCTGTCGGCAGCGAATCGTTGTCTGCATGTTTGATCCCTATATTTGTATGAATGGTGTACTCAAGAGTCATTATGCATATTACTTTAATGACCTAGAGTTATTATTTCTAATAAATGAGGTTAACGATATTAAAGTATTATGCATATAGAACTTGGAGGGTTACATGAGTATTTTTTTTGATGTTCAGGAAGTGAGTTTTTCATATAGATCTTATGGTGAGCTGCCTGTTGATGTTCCAGCTCTTGAGAATGTATCAGCAAAGATAGTCAAAGGTGACTTTGTTGTTATTCTTGGCAGAAACGGCTCAGGTAAATCCACTTTTTCTAGGCTTCTTAATGCTCTGTTGGTTCCTCAGAAAGGTATAGTCCTTGTGGCAGGAAAGGAAACCTCCAACGAAGAAAACGTCTGGAACATCAGAAGCACTGCCGGTATGGTATTTCAAAATCCTGACAATCAAATTATTGCAACAACAGTTGAGGAAGATGTTGCTTTCGGTCCAGAAAATCTGGGTGTAGAGCCTTCTGAGATACGTAAGAGAGTAGATGAAGCTCTTAGAACCGTTGGTATTGAGGAGTTTAAAAAAAATGCTCCCCACCTGCTGTCCGGCGGACAGAAACAAAGGGTCGCAATAGCTGGCATACTGGCTATGAAACCGGAGTGTATTATTCTTGATGAAGCTACTTCAATGCTGGATCCTGTTGGACGCAGAGAAGTAATAAAGGTATTGAAAAAGCTTAATGAAGAAGAAAATATTACAATCATTCATATTACCCATCATATGGATGAAGCAGCTATGGCAAACAGATTAATAATAATTGATCATGGACAGATTGTCTTGGATGGTACTCCGAAGGAAGTATTCAGTAATGTGGAAATGGTTAAGAGCCTTGGGCTAGATGTACCACAGGTTACCGAACTAATGTATGTCTTAAAAAATCAGGGAATCAAGATAGATAAACTCCCGTTAACCGTTGATGAGGCTTTCGATATTATAAAGGGTCTGCAAAGGTAGAAGCTGTACGTAAGCTCAATATAAATAAGAAAACTTATTCATAAATAATTTTCAGCAATAAACATAATAGTACACGAGCACTATTATGTCAGGACCGGAAATATTGGTTAAAAGTATACGTTTATTTTTTGATTGCCTTATATACCCTAATACCGCCGCTTTTGTCAACATCAGTTACATTTCCAAAAACGTTTTTCATTATATTCTTTAAAGTAGAGCCACCTTTATTATGAAAAGCAACCAGCCATAAAGCACCATTTTCGGATAAATACTCAGATGCAGCTTCAATAAGTCTGATATTTAGTTCTTTGCCAGCCGCAAAGGGAGGATTTGATACTATATCATCAAAAGTTCTGCATGACAATGCATCATACAGGTTACTATGAAGTACTTCAACCTCTAGATGGTTTGCTGAGGCATTTTTCCGGGTGTAGTCAAGGGCTCTGTTGTTTATATCAATCATAGTTACGCTCTGAGAGGGAAAGAGAGCCTTTAAAGACAAACCGATTGCACCATATCCACAGCCAACATCCAGAATTGATGAACCGCTGGGAGTAAAATTAACAATAAGGTTATTTGATACCTTGTCGATCCTATTTTCAAAGGAAAATACCCCGCTTACCGACGTAAAATATAATTGCTTTCCGTTTACATTTTCGGTAAAGGACTTCTCCTTTATTTCAGAATTAGGGTTTTCTGTAAAGTAATGCTGACTCATGTTTTTGCTTTTTCCTCCGGTAAAAAATAATTCAAGTATGCTTGATCACCTGCAAGCCTATGGCTTAGGGATTACTTGACTTTTATAATAATAACTATTATTATAACACATAGGTTAAGATATATTTTAACCTTTTTGACGTGTTGGAATTTGTGGAGGGGTTTTTTTGCTTATAAATGTACTTGAGTATTTAGAACAGGCTTCAGATAAATATCCTAACAAAATAGCACTAAAGGATGAAACCCAGGAGGTTACTTTTTCTCAGTTTGAGCGAAGAGCTAAAGTCCTGGGCTGTTCAATAATTGACAAAATGGCCTGCTCCATTAGAAATCCCATTGTGGTATTAGTAGATAGGACAAGCGATTCATTAATCGCCTTTATGGGAGTTTTGTACAGTGGAAACTACTATGTACCTGTGGACAATCAAACTCCACCGGAAAGACTTCAATCCATTCTTGACACACTGAACCCAAAGCTAATTTTGTGTGAATCAAGGGATAATAAAGCGTTTGAAGGGGTAGATAAGCTACCTGAAATAGTTAATATAGATAAATACTGCAGCAAGGAAGTAAGTGGCTGTTACACTATCGGAAACGTTAATCTACAGGATAGTATTCAAATCAACAATTCAATAGCCGAAGAAAAGCTACTACTTTGTCCCGTCAATGCCAGCAAGCTTCAATCAGTCAGAGAAAAAATAATCGATACAGACCCGGTATACACCATATTTACATCAGGTTCTACAGGTACTCCAAAGGGAATCGTAGTACCTCATAAAAATGTTATAGATTTGGCGGAATGGTTGACGGATACCTTTGGTTTCAATGAAGCGGATGTTATCGGAAATCAGACCCCTTTTTATTTTGATGCATCGGTAAAAGACCTGTATTTATGCCTGAAAAACGCTGTCACGTTGTGTATAATTCCAAAGAAGCTGTTTATGTTTCCCATAAAACTTGTGGAATTTCTTAACGAAAATAAAGTTACTGCTATACTTTGGGCAACGTCCGCAGTTACGCTTTTATCTAATTCACGGATATTTGAGAAATCACTGCCTGCCTATATAAATAAAGTTTTTTTTGCAGGAGAAGCAATGTTTGCGAAAAATCTCAACGGTTGGCGCAAGTATCTGCCAGAGGCTATGTATGTCAACCTATACGGGCCGACAGAGGCTACTGTGGACTGCACATATTATATTGTTGACAGAGTGTTTGGAGATGATGAAGTTATACCTATCGGTAATGCCTGCCGAAACATGGAGGTCATCCTGCTGGATGAAGATAGAAAGCCTGTAATCGGTAATTTGCCCGGAGAACTCTGTGTGCGCGGAACAGGCGTGGCGCTGGGTTATATAAACAGCCCAGAACTCTCTGACCGGGTGTTTATTCAAAATCCTCTCAATTCATCTTACAGGGATATTTTATATTGTACTGGTGACATTGTAAGATATAATGAATTTGGCGAAATAGTGTTTATTTCCAGGAAAGACGGTCAGGTAAAGCATATGGGAAACCGTATAGAGCTTGGTGAAATTGAGGCGGCAGTTAACGCTGTTAATGATATTGAAGCCTGTGTATGTTTTTATGACCATGATGCTTCTAAAATAGTTTTATTTTACATAGGGAATTTAGATAAAGCAGATCTGATAATCAAGCTGAATAATAAGCTTCCAAAGTACATGATACCAAATGTACTGGAATGCTTCAGTGCTTTTCCCTATAACGCAAACGGGAAGATTGATAGAAGAAAACTTGTGGAGAGATATAAGAATGATAAAGGTTGAGGAAGTTGGAGAAATTAACAGTCTTATTTCTTCATATATGAAAAAAGGCGTGCTTACAAATAATTTTATAATGCAGGACAAGTATATGGAATACATATCTTCAGGGAGCCTGTACTACGAAAATACCGGAAAACTGTTGGTGCTCCTTGCCGACCACAAGACTCACTGGCGGATATATTATCACATCAGAGAGCTTGGTGCCGAAATTGAGCTTCCAGAAGATAAACCCCTCGTCCTTGAGCTTGTATATAAAAATGATAACGAGGCTCTACGAAATCAGCTGGATTTCTGGGTACAAAAAGGTTTCAAACCGTACATACACAGATTGAGAATGAACGGTAAAGTTGAGAATTTGAATTATTTTCAAAGCAACAGTTGTGGAGTCGTATATTCGGATACTAGCCAGAGCAATAGAGTAATATATGCAGATACTACCCAGACAGGTGAAATACATCGACTGATATCTGAGTCATTTGATCGATACCTGGGGTGCGTTCCGGCTATGGCCGAGTTGGAGGAATATATAAGAAAAAATGAAGTACTGGTGGCAGAGGATGAAGCCGGAAGGTTACAAGGAATCCTTCACATTGGCAGTAAGAATTCCGCTTACTTTATTTGGCATCTTCTTGTTATGCCGGAAGTCAGAGGTAAAGGTGTTGCAAAAATACTCCTGACTCATTTTTTTAACAACATAAATAACAGGGAAAATCTAAATGCAAAAGTTCAATTATGGGTCAAAAAGGATAACTTGAGCGCAAGAGGGCTTTATGAAGCAGCCGGACTCAAATATGACGGCTGGGAATCTGTTGGTTTTGTTAGAATATAGGAATTTATATGTTTTGAAATAGGGGCAAAGTTCTTGAAATATTGAGGTTGAAGATGTACAATAAAAATCCCAATTGTAAAATTCCTATATTCGGGGTTTGAAAAGGGGATTCCCCTTTCCGGTTTCAGGGTGCTCAGAAATGTGAAACATTTCGTCGAAGGGAACCTATGGTTCCCAAGGAACTGAAAGTTCCATGCGAACAAGAAAATTTGCTCGCATTATAGTAGTGAGCAATAAAGCAATTGAGCGTAGCGAATTTTCTTGAAGAGGCATAAGCAATCCGGTTTTTCTGCCGGGATATCAGTTAAATTTAAGGGTTTGGATATTCAGTCTAAATCGGAAATGGAGAAGCGTGAAAAATGGAACAATTGTATAATATTTTAAAGGAATTAAGACCTGATATAAATTTTGATGAGAAGATAGCTTTAATAGACGACGGTATTCTGGATTCTTTTGATATAGTCGCTTTAGTAGGCGAAATAGGTGAAGCTTTTGATGTCCAGGTAGGAGTTGAGGATTTGATACCTGAAAACTTTAATACCGTAGAAGCTATCTGGAAGCTGATAAACAGGCTGAAAGACGGGGAATAATAGCATGTCATTATCATCAGCTCCATTTTTAGTTTTTCTTTTATGTACAATATCGGTGTATTACCTTGTTCCTAAAAGAGTTCAATGGGTAGTTCTGTTGATTTCAAGCTACGTTTATTACCTGTCTTATGGTTATAAGATAGCCGGATTTCTGCTTACGACAACTATTACAACCTATGTGGGCGGACTTCTGCTGGGCAGACTCAATGACAGAAAAAAACTGCAGTTTCAGAATTTTGGCAAAGAAGTTACTTCTGAGGAGAAGAAGGCTATATCTGAAATTTACACCCGAAACAAAAAGTGGATTATTGCAGGAATTCTTTTAATCAATTTCGGAATACTAGCTGCAATAAAGTATTACAATTTCACTGCAGAAAATCTCAATCTACTTTTGGGGTTATTCAGTGATTTAAGCTTACCGAAAATGACCTGGCTGCTTCCTGTAGGTCTTTCTTTTTATATCTTCCAATCTACGGGCTATGTCATTGATGTTTACAGGGCCAAGTATTCTCCTGAAAGAAATTTCTTAAAATTTGCCCTGTTTGTATCCTTTTTCCCGCAAATAATTCAAGGACCTATCAGCAGGTTTGATCAGCTGGCTCATCAGCTATATGAAGCCCATTCCTTCAGCTTTGACCGACTAAAACACGGCATCCAGCTTATGATGTGGGGTTTTTTCAAAAAGCTTGTAATTGCAGACAGGACAGCTGTTATTGTCAATACTGTTTTCAGTGATTTTCAAAAGTATTCAGGTTCTGAGATTGCCTTCGCTGTATTTATGTACTGCATACAGATATATTGCGACTTCTCGGGTGGTATAGATATTATCAGGGGCGTTGCTCAAATACTAGGCATTGATATGATTGAGAATTTTCAAAGGCCATATTTTGCCACCTCATTATCTGATTTCTGGAGAAGGTGGCATATAAGTCTCGGGGCGTGGATGAGGGATTACCTGTTTTACCCTCTTTCATTGTCAAAGCCCTTTGGAAAGCTTGGAAAGCTTGCAAGAAAGAAGCTCAAAGGAAATCTGGGTAAAATACTTCCGGTTTCACTGGTTACCTTCATTGTATTTTTCACCATCGGAATCTGGCATGGCGCAAGCTGGAAGTACATCGCCTTCGGAATATGGAACGGCGGTATTATAACCTTTTCGGTAATAAATGCCCCTACTTATTCAAAAATACTGGAGAAGCTACATATTAATCCTGAAAGCTTATATTGGAAGCTGTTTCAGATAGCCAGAACTACAGTACTTGTATTTATAGGGAGATACTTTACAAGAGGTGACGACCTGATGACTGCACTGCGTATGATAAAGCGCACTGTATTTAATTTTGATATCAGATCCCTCATTGGAAATGTGTTTAGCTTGGGGTTAAGCTCCTGTGACCTCCTGGTAGTTTTTGTATGCGGCCTGGTAGTACTGGGAGCAGGCTTCATGAAGGAAAAGGGCATCCATATAAGACATACCCTTGAGAAGAAAAATATGTTTGCTCAATGGATTGTATTATTAGCGGGACTGACGGCTATTGTTTTCCTGGGGATTTTCAGGGAAGGGTATATTGCATCGGAATTTATATACAAGCAGTTCTAATAAAATATTCACAATAAAGCTATAGTAAAAAAGCTTTAACATTAGTACCAGTTTTTGATTTACAGGTAATATTAAGGAGATAGAAATGTCATCTAAGAAATGGTTTGTCATGTTTATATTGACGGTTTTACTTCTGGTAACAGGAATAGCCGGGTTGAATATATTGGTGGATCCCTTCGGAGCCTTTGGAGACCGCGTGATGAAATGGTACGAATATGATTTTACCAAGAATCCCAGAGTTGCAAAAATAGCTTATATGGATCAGCACAAGGATAAATATGATTCTTTTATTGTGGGAAGCTCCTCAACCTCTTCGTTCCCTGTTGAACAGCTTAATAAGTATATGAATGCTAAGTTCTACAATTTATTCATGTACGGGGCAGATATGTACGATGTTAAGCAGACTACTCAATATATAATAAATAACTATAAAGTAAAGAACCTTGTATTAAATCTTGGCTTTATAAACGCAATGAGATATAAGGTGGAATCTGATCCTTATACAGGCAGTCTGCATTATAAGACAGAACAATCATCACAGTTTGACTTTTATAAAAGATATCTCTTTGCCAATCCAAGCTATGCTGCCGAAAAGCTGAGAGCATATAAGAATGATAGTTACCTGCAAAACAAGTACAAGGTATTTGAGGTTACAACCGGAGCATATGACAAGTCAGTAAGGGATATTGAGAATATCCAGGACGCTGAGGAATATCTGGATAAATATCCTGTATTTAAGAACTATCCGAAGGACAGACATAAGCTTGGAAGTATTGATGAACTTATAGCTGATGTAGCGTTGATTAAGGAGCTTTGTGAAAAAAATAATATAAATTTGCTGGTACTGTTTCCGCCTATGTATAACGAGTATGTACAGAGCTTCAGTCCTGAGGAATTAAAGGAGGTTTATACTCGTTTAGCAGAGATAACTAACTTTTGGGATTTTTCAACCAATTCGCTAACTTCGGACTATCGCTTTTTTTATGACAGCACTCATTTTAGAAATGCAATGGGTAAAATGGCACTGGCAAAGATATTTGATGACAATGAAATATATTGGCCTGATGACATTGGGGTTCTTGTAACTTCAGAAAATGCCGTAAAACAGGCTGAGGCAGTGGCTAAAGTTGTTAAAATGGATGACAGCAGCTACACTAAAAGGGTTCCTGTATTGATGTACCATGATCTGGCTGTTCAGAAATCTCAAAATTCACTTATTATATCTGCTGAACAATTTGAAAATCAGATCAAGGCTCTTTCAGAAGAGGGTTACACCGGAATTTCAATAGCTCAGCTGATAAACTATGTGGAAAAGGGTGCTGAATTGCCTGATAAGCCTGTTCTCATTACCTTTGATGACGGTTATTCAAGCAATTACGAACTGGCATTTCCGATCCTTAAGAAGTACAATATGAAGGCTACTATTTTTGTAATTGGAGTCTCAGTAGGAAAGGATAAATACAAAAGCAGTGATAACAACATCACTCCTCATTTCAGCTATGAACAAGCAAGAGAAATGATTGATTCCGGACTGATCGACATTCAGAGTCATACCTTTGATATGCACCAATGGGCTGCTTTTGAAAAAGGCAAGGCCAGATCGAATGTAATACCACTGGAAAATGAAAAAGAAGCAGACTATATATCATTATTAATAAATGATATTTCCAGATCTCAAAAAGAGATTCTAGAAGGGACAGGTAGTAGAGTAACCGCGCTGGCATATCCTCTTGGAAAGTATAATACTCTGACAGAGGTAGTCTTGGGCAGAATGGGTATTAAGGCTACATTTACAGTACAGACCGGGACCAATACAGTGATCAAGGGGTTGCCACAATCGCTCAGAGTCATGAAAAGGTATGGCATTACCGAGAATATTTCCCCGGAAGAATTGATTAAAATGATAAAATAGGAACATCATATAAGCGAATATTTAACCATTCACTATTCACTTTTACAATATGTATAGTTGTGGTAATATAAAATGAAAATATATATGAAAAGCACTACATATCTTTCAATAACGATGTGTTTTAGCGCTAAGCGGCTCAAAGCCACAATGTGGCTTAGGAGGTTAATATGCCGATTAATATAGAAGCCCTGTCGTATACTTATTCAAACGGCGGTCCTTTTGAGAAAAATGCATTACATGATATAAATATTAATATAGATGACGGTGAATTTATTGGAATTATCGGACATACAGGTTCCGGTAAATCTACACTTATACAGCACCTTAATGGTATTTTAAAGCCCACAGGAGGCAGAGTCACTATAAATGGGATTGATACAAAGCAAAGAGACCTGAAAGAATTAAGGCGTCAGGTAGGTATTGTTTTTCAGTACCCTGAGCACCAGTTGTTTGAGGATACAGTTAAGAAGGATATTTCATTTGGACTACAGAAGCAGGGACTTAAGGAAGAGGAAATCCAGCAGAGGGTTATTTCTGCGCTGTACTCAGTGGGGTTAAATGAAGCATTGCTGGAAAAGTCACCCTTTGAGCTTTCTGGAGGCCAGAAACGTAGAGTAGCCATTGCCGGAGTAGTTGCAATGATGCCAAAAATATTAGTGCTTGATGAGCCGACTGCAGGCCTCGATCCCAGTGGAAGAGATGAAATTTTCGGGTATATCAAGAAGCTGCATAAAGACTTTAATATGACAATAATACTAGTATCACACAGTATGGAGGATATAGCTAAACTGGCACAAAGAGTAATAGTAATGAATCAGGGAACTGTTTTTATGGATAAGCAGTCACGAGAGGTTTACACGCAACCGGAAGCACTTGAAAAAATTGGCCTTTCAGCGCCTCAGATAACATACCTTGTAAAAAAGCTTAAGACTATAATGCCTGATATCGATGAAAACATATTTACTGTAGGGGCTGCTGTAGAAGAGCTTAAAAGGCATTTAAAGGCGTAGTTGTTTACAAATAAAATCCTATGTATTACTGCTCAAGATACTGCAAGACAGCGGAATGGAGATTAGATTGAAAGACTTCGCTAAAGCTTGTCTTCCAAACTAACCTATGAATTTATGGCCGTGAAATATTCAAAATATTTTCAAATACTTTCAAATATTTTGAAAGCGCACATGGCCAATTAACCTCCTTTATTCGCCCCACAGCGGATTTTGGGGGACAGTTTCATAAACATTTTGTGGCCGTTTATGCGGCTCAAAGCCTTTTAAACGGCTTAGGAGGTTAATGTGATACGAGATATAACAATCGGTCAGTATGTCCCCGGGGATTCAATGATTCATAAGTCTGACCCCAGAACAAAGATTATACTTACATTTGTAATGATGATATTTATATTTTTAGTAAATACCTACTGGGGATATCTATTACTTACACTTTTTACAGCATTGACAATTGTGTCGGCCAATATACCCTTCAAATTTGTCTTAAAGGGTGTTAAGCCTGTAATATTTATAGTTATTTTTGCCGGGGTTATTAATATGTTTACAATCGGGGGTACTCCGATTTTCGAGCTTGGATTTCTCAAGGTTACCTATGAGGGCGTGGAAACAGCAATTAAAATGTCAATACGACTATTTTTGCTGATAATCATTGCCAGCTTGCTGACATATACTACCACACCTATCGCGTTAACCGACGGAATAGAAAAGCTTATGGGACCATTGAGGAAGATAAAGGTTCCTGTTCATGAGATAGCTATGATGATGACTATAGCACTAAGGTTTATACCCACCTTGCTCGAGGAAACAGATAAGATTATAAAAGCCCAATCCTCAAGAGGAGCCGACTTTGACAGCGGAAACATGGTGCAACGTGCAAAAAGCTTTATTCCTGTTCTTATACCGTTGTTTATAAGCGCGTTCCGAAGGGCTGATGAGCTTGCTACTGCAATGGAGGCAAGATGCTACAGAGGCAGTGAAGGCAGAACAAGGATGAAGCAGCTGAGTCTTACAAAGTACGATCTTATTGTAACAGCAATTACTGTAGTGTTTATGGCTTGGGTACTGGTAATGCAGAATGTGGTGTGGTAATATGCGAAATATTAAATTAACTATAGAATATGACGGGACAAACTATCATGGCTGGCAGATTCAGAAGAATGCTGTAACGGTTCAGGAAAAGGTTGAGAAGGCTCTTTCAAAGCTGCTGGGGATACAAACCGGGGTTGTAGGCTGTAGCAGAACCGATGTAGGTGTTCATGCTTATGGGCAAGTTGCGCATTTTCTGACTGATTCCACCATTCCTGGCGAAAAGTTTTCCTATGCTATAAACAATCTGCTGCCTGAGGATATTGTTGTTCAGAAATCGGAGGATGTGCCTGAGAGCTTTCACGCAAGATATTCCTCGAAGGGAAAGAAGTATCGGTATCTCATATCAAACACTGCCCACCAGTCTGCGTTAATGCGCAACAGGGCATGTCATGTGAGGCCGGAGCTGGATTTCGAACAGATGAGAAAAGCTGCTGTACATTTTATCGGAGAACATGATTTTGCAGCTTTTCAGGCCACGGGAGGGCAAGTCCGAAGTACCGTCAGGGAAATCTACAGCATGAGTATAGTTAAAAGGGAAGATAAACTCATTGAGCTTGAGGTTACAGGTAATGGTTTCCTTTACAACATGGTAAGGATAATAGCAGGAACCTTGATTTATGTGGGGATCGGCAAGCTCAAGGAAAGTGATATTCCAGAAATAATTACCGGGCTTGACCGGACCAAAGCCGGGAAAACAGCTCCGGCCCAGGGGTTATATCTGATGGAAATATATTATTGAGCTGGATTTTTAGTATAAAAAAACAATGAGGCTGGTTTGGAGGGAATATGAACATAGCAGTGGCACAAATACGTCCCATAGACGGAGATATTCAACACAATTTAAATGAGCATTATAAGCTTATCAAGCTTGCTGCCAAGCAGGGGGCTGAGTTAATTGCATTTCCTGAAATGTCTGTCACAGGCTATGTAAGGGAGCGGGCAAATGAACTTTCATTTAGTGAAAACGATTCTAGGCTTAATAAATTACATCAGCTGGCAGCCGAAAATAACATTATTATAGTTGCCGGTGCTCCTATAAAGTTAGCTTCGGGGCTGCATATCGGTGAATTCATAATATTCCCCGATAAAACTCATTCAATCTATACTAAGCAATTTCTACATACCGGAGAAGAGGAAGTTTTTTCATCGAATTTTAATCATAATCCACTAATAAGGCTTGGTAATGAATGTATTAGCCTGGCTATATGTGCAGATATCACAAACCCCCTGCATCCCGAAAATGCAAAAGCAGCCGGAGCTACAGTTTATATTGCAGGTATTGCCTTTTCTGAAAAATCAATAAACAAGGCTCACAACCTATTGAGCAGCTATGCACAGAAACATTCAATGACTGTATTGATGGCAAATTTCTGTGGAGAATCCTGGAAAACGCAAGTGGGTGGGAGAAGCGGTGTGTGGTCGCAAAGCGGCAGCTTGGTGTCAGAACTAAATGGGATCGATTCAGGATTAATAATTGCAAGAAAAATAAGCGGAGAGTGGACAGGAGAAGTAACGTGTGAGTAATATCTGTTACTTCTCTGCATATCTCATATTCCTTAAACTAACAAATAAGTGAGTTCTAAAACTCGTTAATAACTTTTACCGGAGATTCCAGTTTCAAGCTTGTACGTCCTAGCTTAAATATATGGCCATAAGACAGTTCTACAGGAAGGGTAATACGCTTAGCTTGAAAAAACTCTCCGAGATAGGTCCCGTTAGTACTATTTAGATCTTCCAGTAGCCAGAGCCCATGTTCTTTACAATAAAGCCTCGCATGCTTACGTGATATCTCTGCATCATCCGGAATGCATATATCACAATCTTCTGAGCGCCCAATAGTTGCTTCTGAAATATTGTCATTTAAAGAAATCTCAATACATTTTCCATCACAAGGCCCACTCATAAATGTTACCTTAAGAATAATTTCCATTACTGCTTCTCCTCCGTATCATCATATACATCCACAATGCAATCCTTAGTACTTTCATTTGTTTGTAAAAAAATAATTTTATTATCCTCTATGGAAGCCTTAAAGCTATATGAATTATCAGGATTTTTATTAAGCATATCCGCAAAAGGCTCAATGAGGAGCATTTCTACGGAGCGCTCAAGAGCGCGAACTCCCATTTTAGCATCAATATACTGCTTTAGAATAAATTCTTTTACAGAATCCTCTGCTTCCAGATATAATTTCACTTGCTGTGAAGATGTAAATTCATCAATTCGCTCTTTTAGCAGGAAATCAAGTATCTCTTTATAGTGACTTTTTTTGAGTTCAGAAAATTCTATTATGTCAGTTAAACATTTAACCATCTTTACTATCGTTTGAGTTAAGGTGTGTACTAACGAATTTCTCGACAGAATTCCATTCTTTGTATTCATTCATATCAAATCTGACTTTTCTGATTGAAATAAAAATTTTGCTAATTCTTTTGCAAGCTTGCTTTTTAAAACAGATGTTCTGACTGGCTTTGATTTTATTTTGTGTGCGACATATTAATACAAGCTGCACGGGAGTACTATAACAAATTAATTAGCATTTTAATAAAGCCGGAATACTTATTAATAAATTTTAATAATTTTCCCATTTTTATTTTATTTTTCTTTTTTATGATAATAACTATAGCAAAGAAGAAAGGATAAAAAAATGGATTGGAAAGTGATCATATGGAATTTCAGACATAAAAAGCTTCAGACAATTCTTATATTTTTAATCATTTTATTGTGTTCAATGCTGTTAATCTCTTCGGTCAGCATATTGATATCCCTTGATAAACCCTTTGAGGATTTAGCTGAAGAATGTGAGTCTCCCCAGGCTGTTTTGTATCCGTATTTTTTAGAGGAAGAAGGGGTATCGTTACTTGGCAAAGAGTTTGAAAAGCTGGAGGAAATTCAAAGAGTAGAATACATAAGGTATCATAAATTGACAGAGGAGGTCAAATTCAATGAAGAAAAACTGGATAACTTCTTTTATTTATCAGAGGTCAATTCAAAAATAAATAGTAAGGACAGGTATTTAGAGGGAAACCCAAATATAATTGACACCCTTAACGCAGATGAATGTATATTACCGGCCTGTATAAGCAATGAGTACGACATTCATACCGGAGACAGCATAAGCATTAAACTCTCAAATAAAACCCTTGAATATACAGTTAAAGCAGTTTACACTAATCCTTATAACTTTTCAACTGCCTTTGACAGCAGTATTCTTGTTAAAAAGCTACCTCAATCTATTAGTCAACAGCTTCTAATATTTTTATTTACTAAAGAAGGGGTTAAGGGCAGCGATATTGAGGAGGCCTTCAGATTAAAAAATGGCGGACAGATGAATGGTTCAATATATACACTTGAGCAAAGAATAGATGCCGGTTTAATAGTTGGGAACATAATTGGAGGGGCTTTTCTTTCAATAGGCATTATCATGCTGCTTGTAAGCTGCCTTATCATCAGCTTTATGATACGTAATGCTATAATTACCGATGCTAAAACCATTGCTTTATACAAAACCATTGGATATACTTTCGGAGATATTTTAAAAATGTACTTAACGTTTTATTTTGGAATAACGACAATTGCATCTATATTAGGTATAGGAAGTTCTGTATTCATATCGGACAAAATATTAAGTTCAGTTTATAAAAACATAGGTGAATTGTCATCAAATGGCTCATTTATACCCGGAATTCTTTGTTACTTTATAATAGTCATTCTTGTAATTGGGCTTATTTACTTGATTATGAGAAAAACCAAAAAGTTAAAACCTGTGTACGCCCTAAACGGTATGACTGAGGCAAATACAAAAAAGAAGCATAAGTATAAGGGCGACTCAAAACTTCAATTTTCTCCATTTGGTATTACAATTAGAAATATCTCAAGAAATAAGAAAGGTACTGTAGGTACCATCCTCACAGCTGTCTTAACAATTTTTAGTGTCAACTTCGCAGTAATATCGCTGGATTTAGCCGGTTCTATGAAGGAAAACAATGATTTCTGGATGGGTGTGGACAGATGTGACGTAATGATAGAAGTCAGTGATAATACACAGTATGCTAAAGTAGTAAATACAATTAAAGATGATTATAGAGTGAATAAGTTTTTTGAAAATAGAATTGGCCAGAATGTTAGTATGAGGTGGAAAAAGGGCATCAAAACTACTGTTCTAAGCGCCTTCGTCTTTGATGACTTTAATGCTGCAAAGTTACCCATTGTCAAAGGAAGGAATCCCAATAATAGAACTGAAATAGCCATTACAGGTAAAATTGCAGGAGAGCTTAATAAAGACATTGGTGACTACCTTGAAATTTATTTAGACAATTCAACAAGAGTTGACCTACTTATTACCGGGATTTTTCAGACCTACTGGGAGTTAGGTGATTGTTGCCGGATTACTACAAGTACTTTCAGGGATAACAAAATCGATGTTGATTATTCCAATATTTCAGTTTACTTAAACGATAAGGAAGATTTAACTCTCTTTATAAAGGAAATGACTGAAAAATTAGCTGGCAGCGGCAATGTTACAGCCAGAACAGAAGCCTTCAGCAATATTATGAATATGATAATTAAACCACAAAAAGGTGCCATCCCTCCTGTTACCGGTCTTGTGTTGATTATAGGTGCAATAAATATTTTTTGTATTGTTATGCTCAAAAATGCAACAAACCAGAAAACCAATGGGATATATAAGTGCATCGGATATACCACAGGGCATTTACTTTTGTCCAACATATATTACGTGGGAATTATAGCTGTAGCCTCAATGGCAGTGGCCATACCAATGGTAATTCAAACATTTCCGATAATTTTCAAGACAAGCTTGTCAATGTTCGGTTTCCTTGAATATCCTGTGGTCTATAATATGTGGCATATCGTGATAGCCAATGTAGGTATAGCTGTTATATTTATCTTGAGTACTATTATTTCCTCAAGATCCTTAAAAAATATAAATGTCAGGGATTTAGTGCAGGAATAAGTACGAGTTTATGAGTTCATCAATATTTTGCAGTCGATATGTCGGCTCAAAGCAATAATTTGTCAAAGCCACATATGTTGGCTTAGAGAGGTCAGTATGAAAAATATAATTATAAAAACAGAATTGTTATGTAAAAGCTTTATAAGTGACGGAGAAATAAATAATGTTATAAAGAATATGGATTTAGAGATATTTGAGGGGAATTTCACAGTAATAATGGGAAGCTCTGGTTCAGGGAAATCCACACTGCTATACGCTTTAAGCGGCATGGATAATGTGACCACGGGCCGGGTCTTTTTTGACGGGGAGGATATAACAAAGCTGAAGGAAAGCCAGCTTTCTAAACTCCGAAAAAATAAGCTGGGCTTTGTATTTCAGGGAATTAACCTGATATCTAATCTGAATGTCTATGAAAATATTCTGAGTCCCACATATAAGACAAGAGTTGAGCGTAAGGTAATTGAGACTAAGATTAAGGCTTTAATGGAAAAAATGGATCTGACCTCTCATAAGAAGAAATTCCCAAATCAGATGTCTGGTGGACAGAAGCAAAAAGTAGCTATTTGCAGAGCATTAATAAATCAACCCAAGGTTCTATTTGCAGACGAACCTACAGGGGCTTTGAATTCCTCGCAGGGACAAATAGTATTGGACATTTTCACCAAGATAAACAGAGAGAAACAGTCCGTTGTTATGGTAACACATGACCTAAAAGCGGCGTTACGTGGGAATCGTATAATATATTTGAAAGACGGTCGAATAGATGGTAACCTGAGACTTGATGAGTATAATGAAGAAACAGCCGGTGAAAGAGAAGAGACGGTATATAAGTTCTTAAAGGAAAAAGGCTGGTAGAACTTGCTAAACAACTGATTATAATATATGATTTTATTGTTGAATAATGTCTCAAACCTTTGTAAAGGAGCAGAATATGGGACAAAAAATTCTGATAGTTGAAGATGAAAAAGAATTGGCAGACATATTGGGAGCCTACCTGGAGGTTGAAGGATTTAGTCCCATTGTAGCTAAGGATGGAATAGAGGGTCTTAAGTCATTTTATGAGAATCAACCGGATTTAATGCTATTGGACATAATGCTACCGGGTTGTGATGGAATTCAGATATGCAAGGAAGTCCGTGAAAAATCCGATATTCCTGTGATTATGATCTCTGCAAAAAGCGGAGAAATGGACAAGGTAATTGCCTTGGGAATAGGTGCTGATGATTATGTAACGAAACCCTTCAGCCCTTTGGAGCTAGTGGCAAGAGTTAAGGCACAGCTCAGGAGATACGAAAAGTCCAGTGACAGCAGTAATTCAAACAAGGAAGAGATCAGAGCAGGAAAGCTTCTTCTGAACAAGTCCTCTTACCAGGTACAGGTTGATAATGTTGAGCTTGTATTAACGACGAAGGAATTTGAAATACTATATTTCTTCGCGAAGAATCCAAATCAGGTATTCTCAAAGGAGCAGATATATCAAGGTGTATGGGGCTACAGCGGTATTTGTGATGATAACAGCGTTACTGTTTATATCAATAGAATAAGAGAGAAACTTGACAAGTTCGACTTGGATTACATAAAGACAGTATGGGGAGCAGGTTACAAGTTTTCGGTTCAAATGATTTGAAGATATAGGAAGTTTAAAGAAAATAGAGATTCAAAGATAAGAGAGTCTGAAGATAACGGAAGTCTAAACAGAATTTACAGTAAAATTAAGGAGGGCTGCTGATGCACAGCATGTATAAAAAGAATATACTAACGGCTGCTGTCATAGTAGTCGTTCTTTTTGTTTCTTGTTTTCTGAGTATCCACTCCTTCCTAAATGTTGACAATAGAGTGTATGACAACGATACAAGGCTGCTTGTCTCTAATCAAAAAAATGAGATTGAAAAGGGTATCTATGAAAAGGGAAGATATCCTTTTATGGTTTTTGGTTTAAATGGTGAAGTTGAGTATAGCGAAGCACCATTTACCGAAAAGCCCGGAGAAATAGTAAATGTTCAGGAAATGCTTCAGACTGACAAAAGCTTCAAGTCGCAAATAGAAGGAAGCATTAAGAAAAGCTTTGTTATACAGAGAAATGGAAATACTACAGGCTTTATTCTATTCCTTATACCTGAAAACGAAGTAATAGGGGACACTTCTTATATTAGAGCAGCTAAAGTCTTTACACCTGTTATTTTGGGTGTTCTGATAAGTATTCTTATCACTTTTTGCAGAACGATTTATTTTAACGGACGAATCCTCAAGCCAATTAAAGAAATATCTGATTCGTCAAAAGGGATAATAGCCGGTAACTATGACCTCGAGGTTATAAGGGCCTACAGCAAAACTGTAGCAGAAAATGAAGTAGGAGATTTAACCTACTCCTTTGAATTGATGAGAGATGAATTAAAACAAAAACAAATCAGGGAAGAGGCCTTGAAAAAATCGCAGCAGGAGTTGATTTCCTGCATATCCCATGACTTAAAAACACCTATTTCAACAATAAAAGCATATGGTGAAGGGCTACGGGATGGAGTGGCTAGAACTCCCAAGCTTCAAGAGGATTATGTAAATATTATTATCAGCAAGACTAACCTTTTAACTGATATGATAAATGAACTGCTCATTATCTCCAACGCTCAGCTGAATCAACTGGAAATCACCCGTCAGGAAGTTTACTTTGTTGAATATTTCCGAAACGTCATAAAGGAATTAGAAATTTATGTTAATCAAAATGGCATTGCTTTTAATTATGAGATAAAAACCCCAGATATTATTGTTAACATTGACACAAAAAGAATAACTGAGGTTTTATATAACATTGTCGATAACAGTATAAAATATATAGGTGAAAAGGAAGGCCGAATTGAGATTTCTGCAGAGAGAGAAGATAAAAATGTACTGATCAGGATTAGAGATAACGGAATAGGCATAAGCCCCGATGATATACCCCATGTTTTCGAAAAGTTTTACAGGGCTGAAAAGTCAAGAAGTTCTCGAATCCCAGGATCAGGCCTGGGACTTTCAATATGTAAGTATATAATCGATCAGCACAATGGTGAAATTTACTGTAAAAGCAGACTGAATCATGGCTGCGAAATAGGCTTTACCTTAAATTAGATTAATGCATACTAGGGGCTGTTGCACAATGAGTGAATTTGTTCATTGGGTAGCAGTCCATTTAATGCGCTAGAAAATCAAATTAAATAGGGGGGATTTGTTCTTTTTCATGTAACTAACCTAATGAAAGGGTGTGATATGATGACTGACAGTAAGGTTATAGTTGCGGAGAATGTAAATAAATTTTTTGGGTGCTACAGGGCATTAAATGACTTATCTGTTACAGTAGAGTATGGAGATGTTTATGGATTTATCGGCAAAAACGGGGCAGGAAAGACCACTTTTATGAGAATTGTATGCGGACTGATGAAACAAAGCAGCGGAACGGTCAATATTTTTACAAACCAATCAGGTGAAAAAGTCTGTGGGTATAATCCAAATAAAATCGGATTCCTGCCTCAAAATGTTAAGTTAAATGATAATGTAAGTGCCATTAAAATGATTGAATTTTTTGCGGATTTAAAAAACACCGACCCAAAAGTATATATAAAATTTGCTAAAGAACTAGAATTGGACGTAACCAAAACAGTAAGAAATTTTTCTCCAGGGCAGCAAAGAAAGCTTCAGCTTATCATAGCTACTATTGGTTCACCGACGCTGCTTGTACTGGATGAACCTACAGCCGGATTGGATCCAGTGGGTGTACAACAGGTTAGAGAAATTATCAGAACACTGAGAAAGAAAGGCTGCACAATATTTATATCCTCACATGTTTTGGCTGAGCTTGATAATCTCTGCAGTAAAGTTGCTATTATTCAGAAAGGTCAGATGCTGTATCAGGGATTATGCAGCAGTGCTTATGAATTTGAAACAGATGGTGCTGTCAGTGATATGATTGAGCTTTTACCTGAAGATCAAAAAGAAAAATGTACTGTAGATGGAGCAAAGCTGATAGCAAATATCCACAGAAATGAAGTGCCGGAATTTCTCGAGTCCCTTTATACAAGAGGTATTAGAGTATTTGGTGTAAGGCGGCAGGGCCTGGAGACCCTATATAACCATTTTGCCAAGGAGAGTGTATAAATGAAAGCTCTAATTACATTGTTAAAGAGAGATATAAAAAACAGTATAAACAAAAGATTGCTCTTTCTATTAATATTTATGATACTCCTGCAGCTGTGGTTCATACTGGGCTCTGGAAGTGTAGAAAAAGTAATAAAACTGCAGCAGATTCATTTTATGTCCATTGTATTTTCATTCAATCTTTTTGGTTCTATTATTGCCTTGGCATTTAGCTTTGATAGTATTTCAAATGAAAGAGAAAGTAAAGTACTGGACCTAATTCTTACATCAAATATATCCAAGAAAAAAATAATTACATATAAGGCTTTGACAGGTCTGTTTGTATCGGCTTTTTTTGCGGTTATATATGTCTTGGTTATTTTAGTGGTATATCTGCTTGGCACAGGTGATTTAAGGCTCAGCCTCCAATCGCTGTACTATATTCTACCAATTACAGCATTCTTGTTTATATACCATTTAATGGGGTTATCTTTGTCTATCTTATTAAGATCCTCCAGGACATCTCTGATAATTTCTGTAATTTTAGGCGGGCTATTTATTCCTCGATTATATCTGGTATTTGCTGAAGGCGTAGTTAAGCTTTTCGGACTTGGAGAAACAGCTGTTGAAATAGCCGGTATGTTGTCACCGGCATTGATAATGAATGCTCTGAGTGGCTATGGTGGAAACAGGGATATCATGTATGCTGTCATAATACTAACAGCCTATATTGTAGGTATGATATTATTAAGTATGTTTACATTTTTAAAGCAGGACGAACTTAATTATGGAGAATAAGAGTAATACGTTAATAGTGAGGAGTATTTTTATGAATAAAAAAACAACTGTTTTTGCGGTAGCAATATTTATAGTAATAGCCATTATCGCCGGGTTTATACTTGTCAATAAAGACGACGGACCGGTAATGAGAGTGGTAATATCAGATAGAGCGATAGAGAATGTGCAAGAATATAGTACTGAAAAATTAATTAACAGTAGTGGATTATATGTGGTTGTAGAGAAGGAATATAACAAATTCAACGAAAAATTCAAGACTGAAATACCGGTAGGAAAGGACCTTTATGCAAATATCCAGCTTGTAGAAAGTCCAAAGGGCTCAAAATTTACTTCCAAGTGGGTTAGTGCTGGAAAAACAGTAAAGGAAGAAACCAAGGAGCTGATATCTGACAAAAAGGGTACCATTTCTTTTATACTTAATGGAGATAAAACTAAAAGTGGAAGGTATACATTCGAACTAACCACTTCAGGAAAAGCAGTTTTCGAATACGAAATTACTGTTAAGTAGGGTAAATCCCCAGCAATACTACTAAAGCCAGTACAAGAAATACTACTAAATAAATTTTGAAAGAAAAAGCAGATTATTATGAAGATTAGTAAAGAGGAACACTTTACAAGAATATATAATGAAAATTTCGATTATGTATTCTCCTTTATTTTTTCCAGGACTTCTTGTGATGCTCAATTAACTGAGGAAATTGTACAGGAAACATTTACATCAGCATGGTTGGCTCACGATAAATTCCAGCACAAAAGCCGATATCGGACCTGGCTTTGTGCTATTGCAAAAAATAAACTCTTTGGGCATTACAGGAAGAAAATATCACAGGAAAAGAAACAGCTTTCAGATATAGATAATTTAGAGGAATATGCTGATGACATCCAAATTGATAGTATAGTTTTGAACTTTGAAACAAAAGCACAGGTTCAAGAGGCTCTGAAGAGACTTAATTCCATATATAGATATTCACTTATTATGAAATATATTGATGGTTACAGTGTCAGGGAAATTGCCAGGCAGTTGAACAGAACTGAGAAGGCCATTGATAGAGTGTTACAGAAAGCAAAATGCAATTTTATAAAAGAGTATTCAAAGCTAGAAAAGAGGGATTTACATGAAAGATAAAGATTTGGAACGACTCATAAAGTCAATTGAAGATAATATTGAGGTTCCGTCAGGGCTGAAAAAAGACATTCTTGAAAAAATTCTTTTTAAGACAAATGTCAACGACTCTCCGGTTTTGACAAGGTTAGAAAAATTTATTTTTGAAAAGCCTCTTCGGGCGGCTTGCATGATTTCTCCAATGATTTCAGGCGTGCTGTGGATTGCCCTGGGGAATGGTTATACAGGCATGTTACAAAATATATTTTTGGTAAGGTGATGAAATGAATATTCTCAAAATTTTATACTGTGCAATTACTTCGCCCCTTAAAGTAATAAACCGAGCTCAAATCAAAGGAAAACTTTCAGCCTCTTTGATGATAGTTTTCCTGGCAGCATTAACTGGAACCGTTTTGGCCCCATTAGCCTATTACATCACCTATAAAGATATATATGACCTAACTTTAAATTTAAATAATAATCTCATTATGTTTATTGCAGGTATATCGACGTTTTTGGTAGAATGCTTGGTTTTCTGGTTGTTTTCAAATATATTTAAAAAAGAAGCAAGCTTTAAACAGTTTGTTTCAACATGGGGCCTCAGCTTTACTGCAAACTTAATTTGCATCCTTACTTACTTTATGCTGCAGTTGTCAGATATTCGAATAGATAATACCATTTTTGCATTTTTTATTAATACTTTTTTTATAGTTTTATTGGTATGGAAGGCCATTTACTATTTTATCGAAATGAAACTTGTCATGAAAGCTACTGCTTTTGAGTTGGTGATTATTACAATTATCTGTGGTGTGATTTTTCCTGTGCTAATGATGGCGAACAGTTTTATCGGTATCCAGGTTCCTATGCTTTAGTAAATATCCATTACTTAAGCCTTTCAATATCAAGGACTGTAAAGCTTATATACGCAATTAATAAAAAGTGAAATGAAAAACGATTATATAAGAGATATGGAGATATATCGAGAAAAATCGAGAGATAATGAGAGGTAAATTAAATTCTCGGTAATTTATACTTGACATTGTAATTTGCGTATATTAAAATGTTCTAGTGTCATAGGTCTTGCAAGCGAAATTTTA
>JAEYWA010000189.1 GCA_023431385.1 Bacillota bacterium
AGCTGCTTTTCTCTGTCCCACAACAGATAATTGAAGGAAATAAGTATTGCGATCAGAAATATAAAAACGACGACAATAATAAACTTTTTCATAATTCCTCTCCTTAAGAATCAAATAAGACTTATTATAACGCATCGGTTCAATTGAACACATCCGTTCAATAGGACGCGTCCTTTCAATAGAAATCTTTCAGGTTAAAGAGAAATCATCTATAACCGTTTTATTTCAATCCGAATACCTTCTTCGCATTTGCCAATGTTGTCTCTGCAACTTCAGACTCACTTATTCCCTTAATTTCAGCAATTTTTCGAATAATGTGAACCAAATAGCCTGAATTGTTTCTTTTTCCCCGATATGGCTCCGGAGAAAGATAGGGGCTATCTGTTTCCACCAAAAGTCTCTCCAGAGGAACAGCTTCTACAACTTCAATTGTTTTTCTGGCATTTTTAAAGGTAACAGGGCCGCCTATAGCAATATACAGATTCAGTTTAATCATGTCCAAGGCCATCTGAGCGCTACCGGTGAAGCAATGAAATATTCCTCCCACCTGCTTTGCATCGGTCTTCTTAAGTATATTTATTGTGTCCTCATGAGCATCCCTGTCATGAATAATAATTGGCAGCCTTAATTCCTTAGCAAGTTCTATCTGCCTTTCAAACCAGTATTTTTGAATATCTCTCGGTGAATTGTCGTAATAATAATCCAGACCTATTTCACCAATAGCTACAACTTTCTCTTTTTTAGACAGTATTCTTATTTTGTTTATTAAATCTTCGTTCATTTTATCTGCATCATGAGGATGTATTCCGAGTGCAGCATAAATAAACGGATATTTATCGGATAGTTCAATACAAGCCTCAAGGGATTCGGGACTTGCACCGGCATTTAATATATATGAGATTCCATCCTGATGAAGCTGCTTTAACAAAGCATCTCTATCTTCATCAAAGCGCTCATCATCATAGTGTGCATGTGTGTCAAAAATCAAATTATCACCTTTTTATTTTTTACTCTGAAGTTCTAAATACGATATATACATTTATTATAGTACTCCCGGATAAAATTTTCTAAATTGGATTGCCCATAAAGTAATTGCGGGGAAAAATTAACTCATTTCACAAGTTTTAGCAGTTAAATAATTATTTCCACCTAGCCTACATGTGCTCCGCTTGGCATGTCCTTATCCAAAGTTACCAGAGACAACCCGTTTTCATCTGAAGCCGCAAGTATCATTCCTTGGGATTCAATACCTCTGAGTTTTGCAGGTTTAAGGTTTGCTACCAGTATCAAGGTCTTTCCTACCATTTCTTCAGGTGTGTAGTATTTTGCTATACCAGATACAACCTGTCTAACCTCGCTACCAACCTGCAGCTGCATTTTCAGCAGTTTATCGGCCTTTTCAACCTTTTCGGCCTCCAGTACTTTTGCAACCCTGAGTTCTACCTTGGCAAAATCGTCTATGGTTATCAGGTTGGCATAAGTTTCGTCTACTGCCTGCTCGCCAGTATGTTTTTCAGTTCCTTGAGCTTTATCTGCCTTACTGGATTTCTGTGCTTCTTTTGGCTTTTCAGCTTCAACAGTCTTGGTAAGCTCTGAGGCCTTTTCCACCATCTTTTCAATCTCTTCCAGTTCCTTTTTCAAATCTATTCTGGGAAAGATGACCTCTCCCTTATTTACACTTGCGCCTACAGGATATACTCCCCATTCCTTGGCTTTTTCCCATTCAACGAGACTCTTGTCATTTATACCCAGCTGGTTCCAAATTTTTTCAGGTGTTTCAGGCATAAAGGGTTGTATAAGAACTGAAATAATTCTTAAGCTTTCGGCAAGATTGTACATTACCTGAGCCAGTCTAGGACTGTTTGCTTCATCCTTCGCCAAAACCCAGGGCATTGTTTCATCAATATATTTATTTGTTCTTGACACCGCTCTCCATATTTCGGTCAGTGCGGTACTAAACTGCAGTCTATCCAAAAGTTCTTCCACTTTTCCGGGAGTTTCTCTTACAAGTCCTATAAGATCGCTGTCATATTCGCCCGAAGCTCTATTTGCAGGAATTGATCCTCCAAAGTATTTGTCTATCATGGCTACAGTTCTGCTTACCAGATTTCCAAGGTCATTTGCCAAATCCGAATTTATCCGGTTTATAAGTGCTTCATTAGAAAATACACCGTCTGAGCCGAAAGGAACTTCTCTAAGCAGGAAGTATCTTATTGCGTCCAGTCCGTATTTATCCACCAATATCTGAGGGTCAACAACATTACCCTTTGATTTTGACATTTTACCGCCTTCAAGAAGCAACCAGCCATGTCCGTAAACCTGCTTCGGTAGAGGCAGATCGAGGGCCATAAGCATTGCAGGCCAAATTATTGTGTGGAATCTTACTATTTCCTTTCCAACAAGGTGAACATCAGCAGGCCAATATTTTTTAAAAAGAGAATCATCCTGTGCCGAGTAACCTAGAGCAGTAATATAATTGGACAATGCATCTATCCATACATATACCACATGCTTTTCATCAAAGGATACCGGAACCCCCCAGTTGAAGGTGGTTCTTGATACGGCAATATCCTCAAGCCCCGGTCTCAGAAAATTGTTGAGCATTTCATTCTGTCGTGAAACAGGCTGAATAAAATCTGGATTTTCCTCAATATGCTTTATAAGTCTGTCCTGATATTTTGATAGTCTGAAGAAATAGCTTTCCTCTTTTGTAAGTTCTACTTCACGTCCGCAATCAGGGCATTTTCCGTCCACCAATTGGGTTTTTGTCCAAAAGGATTCGCAAGGGGTACAGTACCAGCCTTCGTATTCACTTTTGTAAATATCTCCCTGATCGTACAGCTTTTTAAATATTTTTTGAACAGCTTCAACATGCTCGTCGTCAGTTGTTCTTATAAATTTGTCATTGGTTATCTTCATCAGTTTCCAAAGGTCCTTGATACCTGAAACAATTTCATCGACATACTGCTTTGGAGTTATTCCCTTTTCTTCGGCTTTTCTCTGGATTTTCTGACCATGTTCATCAGTTCCGGTCAAAAACATTACATCGTAGCCCTTCAGCCTCTTGTATCTGGATACTGCATCGGCCGCAACAGTTGTATATGAATGTCCTATGTGTAGCTTTCCACTTGGGTAATAGATAGGTGTTGAAATATAATAGGTTTTTTTAGACATATTTCCTCCTCATTTGTCAACAATAATCGCAATGTATGCAAAAATAGATATTAATTTTTATTATTGTTTTATATAAATAATTGTTCCCTAACATGGTATAATTTTATAGGTAGTACTCATTACTACTATACATATTTGTTTTCATTTTTTCAAGGAGAATATTTCTGGAGCAGCCTGGGGTCAGAAGTCCGCTTTTTGTAGACAGGAGTCGGTAGTTGGAAGTATGATAATAGGTTTTATTAAAAACGAAAGGTTTTCCAATATGATTAGTATTATAAAAGGTATAGGATATTACCGGATTTTTACCAAATACATCTACCCCGTGGTAGATAAGAGACTCAGAGAATGTCACAAATATTCGAAACGTATAAAAAAGCTGTCTATCAAATCTGCCTCCCGGGAGGCTCTTGAGAAGAACAGGTTTGATGCAGCAGTTTCCTCCATATGCATGCTACATCCTGATATAAATGTCCCAACTGCTGCAGATGTGGTTTTTTCGTTTCAGGCTATCGTCCAGTACCTTAACACACTATGCTCACGAAATTCTACCTGTACTGAAGCCTTTGTCAGAGTGATATTCTCCTCATTAAAAGATGCCTTTAATCTGCGAAGTGATTCATATGAAAACTACTTCACCTTTTTCCCGTCCAAGGATGACAATGGCTATTTGACGATACTTGTAGAAAAATGCCGACAGAAGGTGTTATCGCTTCCGTCCTACGGTATAGTACGTGATCAGATATCGGCCTTTCTGGCACTTTTCATTGATTTGCAGATCACAAAATTCTCCTCGGATGACAATACCAAGGAAGTAAACCTAATTAAATGGAGTTCTGCCCACGGTCAGAAGTACCCTGACCTATCAAGCTGGGAGTTCTGCATGGCAGTTGATTCCACATTAAGTATTCAGCTTTTGCTTTCCTTAGCCACTGTTCCCGACCTGACCGAGCAAAACGCTGAAACCTTGAATAATTTATTCTTTCCGTGGGTCTGTTGCATCCATAAGATTCTGGAGGGCTACATTAATTATAATGATGATTTATATTCCGGTAATATAAACTACGATTTTTATTATGAAAATTTAAAGGAATATGAACAAAGACTGATTTTCTTTATCAATAAAGCATCAAGGCTTAAGGCATCAAACTCCAAATATATAAATACAGCCGTTAAATATCTATTGAGTATATATATTACGCACCCCAAGGCTAGCGAGGGTATGAACAGTATAACAAGCAAAGCCTTGTCAAAGGCAGGCGGAAGAAGAATGTTCATTTATACTACTGTAATAAACCTGCTCAGGACAAAAAAGTATTTTTAGCTATCCGAAAATAAAACGACAAGCCCACAGTGATGCGATTACACTGATAATATCGGCCATTATCGCCGCCAACAAAGTGTATCTAATGTTTTTCACACCAACCGAGCCATAGTAAACTGCCAGTGTATAAAAAATCGTCTCTGTAGACCCCATCATAGTGGCTGCTACACGGCCTTCGTATGTGTCAGGCCCAAAGGCTTTGATAATTTCTGTAACAAAAGCAAAGGAGGCACTCCCTGAGATGGGCCTAAGCAATGCAAGCGGCGCAACTTCAGGTGGCATCCCCAGCAGATCTATCACCGGACGCAGTAATAGTATAAGCAGGTCAAGCGCCCCAGAGGCCTTGAAAACTCCTACTGCAACTAATAGTCCCACAAGAGATGGTATTATTTTTATTACTGTTTCTATACCGTCCTTAGCACCCTCTATAAATAAATCATATGCTTTAACTTTCTTTAATACAGCTGCAAGTAATAATATAATGAAGATTGCCGGTATAGCGTAGTCCGATACCTGTCTTATTATCCCCATAGCTTATAACTCCATCGTCCTTTAAACTTTACACCGCTCTCAGGGCATTAGGCCACTGCTGTCTTAAGCATCTCCTGATTGCGCCTTAACCACCAACTTCTGTCTACTTACTACTGCTACCATCATCACTCCACACCTTAGATAAAAGCTTCGCAGCAATTATCCCCATTATTGTTGCGCAAACTGATGCAATCCATATGCAAACAATTATTTCGGCAGGCTTTTTCGAGCCCTCAGCTGTACGCAGTGCTATAATGCTGGCAGGTACCAGCTGTATTGCGGCCGTATTCATAACCAGGAACATACACATGGAATCAGAAGCAGTTTTCTTATCCTTATTTAAAGTCTGAAGCTCGTTCATAGCCTTAATTCCCAATGGGGTGGCCGCATTTCCCAACCCCAGGAAATTGGCAACCAGGTTCATTACTATAGCTCCCAATGCCGGGTGGTCCTTTGGTATTCCAGGATACAGAAAATTCATAGCAGGTCGCACAATTCTGCTTATCCCTGTTACCAAGCCACTTTTTTCGGCCACTTTCATCAATCCCGTCCAAAGGCACATTACTCCAAGAAGTCCTATGCACACAGCCACAGCTGATTGTGCAGAATCCATCGCAGCCTTTGTAACCTGGTCAATTCTCCCGTTTATTATCCCCACTGTAAAACCTATAAGAAGTAATCCCATCCAAATATAATTTAGCATATTCACCTCTAAACTCAGGAAAACCCTTTTATAACCCATAAGTTAAACCAAGGGTTATCTGTTATATAAACTTTTCATATCATTGCCTCGTTATTATATATGTGGACAGAGTCTCGATTATGTTCAGCCTGGTGAATACATGTTACCAGAAATCATTTGAATATAAGACCGGTAATTATTCTTCTTTTCACAGGTGTGCTTGAACCACAAAAACTGCTTAATTATGTGCATTTTAAGGTATTCACTCTAAATTTGTGATCTTGGGAGCAAGTAATATTTCTTAATTTTATATATGAATTTTACTGAAAAATAAAGATACTTCTTAAATTTAAACTTCTAAATCCAGCAAATCTTAATTACAATTGAGCTGTAAAACCAATCCAGCTAAAAAGGAGCAAAAATCGTGGAATCCGAATTATTACTTGAGCAGAACACAAAACCTTTTAAACCCCGGAATAAATTTCTGAGGGATCTAAATACTCACAAGTGGCTTTGGCTTATGGCCCTTCCTGGTATTGCTGTTGTATTTGTTTTTAATTATCTACCGATGTTTGGTGTAATATTGGCATTTAAGGATTATAAGCATAGTGACGGAATATTGGGTAGCAAATGGGTAGGCTTCGATAACTTTAAATACCTTTTTTCCACCCGGGATGCATGGAACATTACATATAATACTTTATTTCTCAACAGTTTATTTATTATAACCGGAACGGTCGGTGGAATTCTTATAGCACTTTTAATAAATGAAGTTAAGAATAAGTGGCTGATTAAGTTTTACCAGTCGGCAATGTTTCTTCCTTATTTTATCTCTTGGGTTATAGTATCCTACTTTGTATATTCTCTGCTTAGCTATGATATGGGTATGATTAATTCAATGCTTACATTCTTTGGCCTTGAACCTGTTCAATGGTACAATGAGCCAAAACTGTGGCCAGCCATTCTTACCATAGTTAATCTGTGGAAAGGTGTGGGTTACGGGAGTGTAATCTATCTGGCGGGAATAATGGGAATAGACGGAGAACTTTACGAAGCTGCCACAATTGATGGAGCAAGTAAGCTTCAGCAGATTAAAAAAATAACTCTTCCGCTCTTATCTCCTTTGATAATAACTCTTACCTTGATGTCTATAGGACGTATTTTCTTTGCCGATTTCGGTTTGTTCTATAACGTAACCCTTGATAATGGTGGTCTCTACAGTACAACCAATGTTATAGATACATATGTTTTCCGAGCGTTAAAATTCTCAGGGGATATAGGAATGGCTTCAGCAGCCGGTTTCTATCAGGCCTTTGTCGGGTTCCTACTTGTTCTGGCAAGTAACCTGTTTGTAAAAAAAATCAACCCTGAACGGGCATTATTCTAAAAGGAGGAGCTTAACGTGAAAGATACATTTAGTGGTAGCAAAATATCAAGAGTATTCATAAATTTATTTTTGACTGTATTTTCAATCTGCTGTCTTATTCCCTTTATTATTGTAATATCATCCTCCTTTACCGAAGAACAAATGATTATTGAAAATGGTTATTCAATTTTTCCAAGGCAGTTCACATTTCTGGCTTACAGATATATTATGTCCGATCCTACACAAATTGCAAGGGCTTACGGGGTTACAATTATCGTGACAATTATAGGTACAATTGTCAGTCTGGTTATATCCTCCTCCCTGGCGTATGTATTATCCAGAAAGGACTTCCCTCACAGGGGCAAAATCTCTTTATACCTGTTCTTTACAATGCTGTTTAACGGCGGCCTTGTTCCCAGTTATATTATTGTAGCTCAGGTGTTGCATCTTAAGGATAATATCCTGTCCCTTATATTGCCTTACCTGATTGTACCCTTTTATGTCCTGCTGTTAAGAACATATTTCTCAGAAATACCTTTTTCGCTGGTGGAAAGTGCAAAAATCGAGGGAGCCAGTGAACTAAATGTTTTAATAAAAATAATTCTTCCACTGTCACTGCCTGCAATGGCAACAGTTGGACTTTTCATAGTGCTGCAGTACTGGAATGACTGGTGGCTTGCACTGCTTTACATAGAAAATCCCAATCTTAATCCTCTTCAATACATGCTTTATCTTATAATGCAAAACCTGAACGCTATGCGACTCAGCCCACTGCAAGGGCAGATAAACACTGCAGCTCTCCCCGGAGAGAATGCACGTATGGCAATGGCAGTTCTCGCAATCGGCCCTATAATTTTTGCATTCATGTTTGTTCAAAAGTACTTTGTATCTGGCTTGACTGTCGGAGCTGTCAAGGGATAAAAATTGGTGTATATACACAAGTGACATTCAATAAAGCGAATTTAACTGATTTTTCAGTTAAAATATATAAATTTTAATTATATTTATTTAAAGGAGGTACATTTACATGTACAAGGCTAAAAAGGCATTAAGTCTTGCTCTTGGTCTGGCATTGTCTTTATCTTTATTGGCAGGCTGTGGTGGTTCTGACAAATCCACTTCCGCTTCGACTGATTCGGCCGCTTCAACCACAGGAACTTCTGCTCAGAGCAGCGCCGCTGAAGCTTCAAAATCCGCTCTCGAGCCTGTTGATCTTTCCTGGTATGTTGTAGGAACACCTGAAAAGGATACTGCGCTCGTTGAAGATGCAGTTGCCGATTACTTAAAGGAAAGTCTGAACTGCAGAGTAAAGATAAATTATCTTGACTGGGGTGCATATGAACAAAAAATGAACGTCATGATCGCAACAGGTGATGAGTTTGATCTATGCTTCACAGCTAACTGGCAGGTTAACTTCATACAAAATGCAGGAAAAGGTGCCTGGGCTGATATTACCGGCCTGGTAGATCAATATGCTCCTAAAGTTAAAGAAAAATATTTAAAATATCTCGACGCTTGTAAGGTTAATGGGAAGCTTTACGGCATCCCCTATAATATGAGCGGTTTTGGTGCTCAGGGTGCTGTGTTTCTGAGACAGGATTTTGTTGATAAGTATAAGCTCGATGTAAATTCCTTAAAGAAATACGAAGACCTGGAACCCTTCTTTGATCAGATTCTGGCTAATGAAAAAGGTATAACTCCTCTCTGTATGGCAGGTGGAAATGGAACAGTCGGCCTTTTCAACTACTGGTTTGACCAGCCTGATGTAAGCGTTCCATCCTTAGGTGTCAGATTTGATGACCAGACCTGTACTGTTGTTAATACCGATGAACAGCCTGAAAGCATTCACGACCGTGAACTTCTCCGCAGATGGAATCAGAAGGGTTATATAAGAAAAGATGCTGTATCAATAAAAGATGATGATCCTGAAATGATGACCAAGAAGTATGCATCTGAAATTGGCGGTTACGTTCCCGGCTGGCTCGAAGACTATGAGAAGAAGTTCAAGTTCGATATGGTAGCTGTACCTCTCGGCTCCAAACCGTTGCTTAACACAACCAACATTACCCAGAGCTGTGTAGCAGTAAGCAGTACTTCAAAGAATCCTGAAAGAGCTGTTATGCTTATTGAACAGTGTAACACCGATCCAAAATTGCTGAACCTGCTTGGATTTGGTATTGAGGGTAAACACTACGAAGTTGTTGATGATAAAGATCCAATTATAAAGATAATCAAAAATCCCGACGGAGTTACAGACGAAACTAACGGTTACAGAACCAATATGGAGTGGATGTTCGGAGATCCCTGGATGCTTTTCAGCAATCTCCCCGAAAGACCTGCTCTTGTTGAAGCACAGAAAAAAGCTACCGACAACTGTATAGTATCACCGATAAATGGCTTCACTTTTGACAATAGCTCTGTTAAAACTCAAATTGCTCAGTTAACAGCTATTTTTAATGAACATAAAAGTATTTGGAACACAGGAAATATGGATCTGGCTAAATTCCCTATATATCAGGAAAGACTCAAGAAAGCTGGTCTTGAAGATGTACAGAAGGAAATGCAGAAGCAGATTAACGAATGGAAGGCAAAAAAACAAGGTTAGTTATTCTGCAATTTTGATTTCTGAGGAGATGGTACTTTCAACTCAATGTGGGTGCCATCTCCATTTATAATTTTTACATTTACAATAATTTCATAATATTTATAATATTGTGTATGCAGTAACAAATTAGATTGAAGCTTATCCAGCAATACTATATAATTAACTATAAACGGTTGACTGAAGCTATTTACTTTTTACATACTGCTGGCGCATCAATTGGAAATTAAGTCTATAAACTACACAGAGGTAGAATCATGAATTTAAGGGTATATAAGCATTCTTTTTATAAAAAAATGTTTCTGTACATAGCCATTCTCGTATTAGTCGTAATATTAACCTTATCCTTTGTATTTTACTTTAATTTCGAAAATGTCGGACTTAAAATGCAGTATGAAGCAAACAAAAACATTCTTTCCGAAATAAGCTATAGCGCTACTTATCTTGATGATACTGCCAGAAATACTGCCGCATATATCTATTCAAATACAGACTATTCAGTTTTGAGGTACGGCCGATATACCAGTCCGGAAGATGCATACAGGCTTGTTACCAGCCTTGAAGCATTAGTTACTCAGTCCAGCAACGTCCATTCTATTTATATATTCAACAAGGATATTAACACTTTTTATTCCACATGGTGGCGGTATTACAGCTACCCTGATGAATTTATTGATTCGGACATCGTAGATGTCATTAAGAATAACAAAATTCCAGAAAGAGAAACCTTCACTTCCAATCCTCTTCTTAGGAAGATATCAGTTAATTTCGGTAATAGTAACGATAAAACTTACATGAACGTGCTTACTTATATTATGGCTGACTACTCGCCCGACAGGAAGCAGGTACAAAGTGCTATAATAATTAATTTGAGATCACAGTACCTGGACGGGCTGATTAACACTCTGAATACAAAAGGCTCGTTAACAGGTGGTGATACGGTTATAATAAACAATTCAGGTTATGTAGTGGCTAGTTCAAACTCGAGTACTGCTTTCAGTGATTCAAAAGACCAGACCTATGTCCGCAGAATCTTAGACAGTAAATCTAAAGATGGTTACTTTATTGATACAGTTAATGGTCAGAAGATCGTTGTCACCTATGTCACTTCTGACTCGCTGGATTGGAGATTTGTAAATATTACTCCCTATGATCAGATTTTTGAAGATATTAATAAAATGAAAGCAAATCTATATATACTATGTTTGGCCATAGTGTTATTTGGGTTTCTTTTATCATATTTTCTGTCCAAATATTTGTATCATCCAATTAATAGCATGCTAGGGAAGGTTCAGCAGCTTTCCGAGGTAAAAATGGAAAAGTCAAAAAAGAATGAAATTGACTTTTTAACGGATATATTTACTGAAACTCTGGAAAAGTCTCGGAATATGCAGTCGGTTAATTATGAAAACTATATTATCAAAAGAACCAATTTTCTCAGGGAGCTTTTGGTTAATGAAGCATTTAACCCCGGAGAAGTCGAGGAAAGCTTCAAAAGGTACAAGCTTAATATAAATTCAGACAACCGTTTTATACTCTGTAACTTTAGCATAGACCATTATTCCTCCTTTTCACAGAATCTGAGCATTGAAGATCAAAAGCTGTTCCGGTTTGCTGTTTGTAATGTTGCAGGCGAGCTTGCTCAGAAGCATTTTAGGAATGAGTGCTTTGAGCTGGATGATAAAAATATTATTTTATTGATGGAAACGTCAGAAACAGCAGAACCTGATTTAAGCCTGAAAAACAAAACTGTTGAAATGGTTAAAATAATTCAGGATTGGTGTCATGGGAATCTTAATATCAGTTTATCTGCTGCCTTATATACTGAGCCCATTTATCTGTCAGAAATATCCGAGAGTTATAAATTTACACTCCAGCTGTCAAGGTACAGACTTGTTCACGGGTATAAATGCCTGCTCCTTCCGGAAATTATTTTCGGCTTAAAAGCGAACGCATTCGAGCACCCGGCATCACTTGAACAGAGGCTGGATGAAGCCCTGAACAACGGCAAGCTGGAAGATTCCATCGAGGCATATAATAAGATATTGGATTATATCACAGCTTATTCATATGAAACAATCAATTCCTACATTCTTTACCTGTCCTATCTTATTATCAAAAAGTTGAATGATTTGGAAGCCAAAGGGTACGAAAAAATTACATTTGATTCGAATACTTATATAAGCGAAATTTTATCCCTTGAAACGCTTCAGGAAATAAACGAGAAAGTAGTTTGCCTTTTCAGAGCTATAACAGAAACCATCGAACAGAAACGCTTTAAGAGAAAGAGTAATATGGTTGAAAAGGTTAAAACAATAATAGAAACCGAATATATGGATAAAAGTCTCTGTCAGGATGTTGTTGCAACCAGACTGAACATTTCGAGGGATTATCTTGGAAAAATATTCAGAGAAGCCTACTCAAAGTCCTTTGCTGACTATCTGACCGAGGTCAGACTCCAGAAAGCAATGGAATATATGGATAAAAGCAAAATGAGTATCTCTGAAATTTTGGATGAAATAGGCTGGGAAAATAAGAATTATTTTTACACCACTTTCAAGTTGAAGTATGGAGTAACCACTTCCCAATATAGGAATATCAGTTCAGGCAACCAGTAATGCCCATTTAAAGTAGTCCAATCCCTGTATTCGCCTGCTTTTAATGTCGAAATTCCTCTGAATATTATGTCGAATAACTGTCGAAATCTCAGTGTTTTCGCCGCTAAATTCCCAGTATTATTTTTCAAGCTTTGTAATTTTATTTTACTAAAATTTTGATACCAGATTTGTAATATTATTAATCTGTATATAGCAAATTGTCAAAGCCCTTAATCCATCAGCGTCCCAATATTATCATATCCAATATTTTTTTATAACTTTTTTAAAAATGAGCGTTGACGTTTATTGGAATTTATGGTATTATAATAACGAAGTTTGTCGAAATATGAAGTGAATTATCGAGGAGGATATTATATGAAATCTACAGGTATTGTTAGAAAAGTCGATGAATTAGGAAGAGTTGTTCTCCCTATAGAA
>JAEYWA010000017.1 GCA_023431385.1 Bacillota bacterium
GCCAGAAGTGAATTTACAATCTGCCAGCCCTCATCCATTTTGTATTGAAAGGGGTCCAGCCAGGCCTTAACTCTGTCAAATCTGTACGGCGCAACCAAAATCGCCCCTACTCCAGCCAGAATTACCGGAACTGCCAAAGCTACAAAATGGGATATTTTAGCCCCTGCACAAAACAGAACAATAAAACCCGTCAGTGCAATGATTATGGTTCCACTTAAATGAGGCTCAATAACAACCAACCCGCATATTAGTCCTATTAAGGCAAGATAAGGCAACAAACCCTTTGTAAAGGACTTCAATACATCTTTTCTTTTTGACAGGCTGAAAGAGAGGAACATTATTAATGACAGTTTTGCCAATTCAGAGGGCTGTATGGTTTTATTTCCTACTCCTAGCCACCTCTGAGCTCCATTAAACTCTTTACCGACTCCGGGTATCAAAACCAAAATCAGAAGTCCTATGCTACCCATTAGTAGTATGGGTGATATCTTCCCCCATCTATGATAGTCATAATTCATGGTTACTACTACTACAACAATACTTATAGCCATATAAATCAGCTGAGGCCTTATCATACCGAATGAATCACCATTGTCCTTGACCGAAATATAGTAGCTCGAACTAAATACCATTATGGTACCTAATGAAAGTAATAATATAACTGCTGCAAATATCCAAAAGTCGAAAGGCTTTTTGTTTTTGTTTTTCATTAACTTCCTCCAGCCCCTCCCGTATCTCATAGTCAGGCATAAGCCCTGATCAAATTTTGCAATAATGTATATTCTGATTATATGTGACTATTTGTTTATTAATTCCAATAATGAGCTTCAGTATGTCCCAAAGCCGACAATCATAAATGATATAACTGCAAGTAAGACGGTTATGATAATAAATACAGTTACAACCTTTGTCTCCTTCCAGCCTAACATTTCAAAGTGATGATGTATAGGAGCCATCTTAAAAATTCTCTTTCCAGTTAACTTGAAGGAGCCAACCTGAAGTATAACAGAAATATTTTCAATAAGGTAAATACCACCAATAACGAAAAATATCAATGGCATTCTCATCATGATTACTATAGCTGTTAAGGCCCCGCCAAGTGCCAAACTTCCCGTATCTCCCATAAAAACCTTTGCCGGGTGAATGTTAAACGCAAGGAAACCAAGACATCCGCCGGCAATTGCGGCAGAAAAAATCTTTATGTAACCCCATTCGCTGTTAGTAAGTGAAACAACGGTAAAGAATATGGCAACTACAAGAGTCACCCCAGCACACAGTCCATCAAGGCCATCTGTAATATTGACCCCGTTGGCAAAGAAATACATAAAAACTATTATAAATAAAAAATATAACCAGGGCTGAACAACATAATCGGTAAATGGAATGACTATTGAGCTTCCAGCATCGGTAAACCTGATAACATAAAAAGCAAAGGATACACACACCAGTAGTTGTAGAAAGGTCTTCTGTCCGGCATAAAGTCCATCCTTCCTCTTTTTAACCACTTTAATAAAATCATCTATAAAACCTACAGCACCAAACCCTAAGGTTGCAAGCAGTATAGGCATTATTTCAGGATAATCCTGAGAGTAATATAATGCAACTGCTGTAATCGGAATCAGAAATATCAAAGCTCCCATGGTCGGAGTACCTGTTTTTTTCAAATGTGTTTGAGGTCCATCGTCTCTTACTGTCTGCCCAAATTTAAGCCTTCTTAGGAAAGGGATAAGTATCGGGCCTGCAAGTATTGATAGCACAAATGCAGCTGCAAAAGCTATTATATGTTCAGATGTTAACGAAAAAGTAAGCAATAGTACTTCCCCCTGTTTATTATTCTGGAATAGTCTGCTGCTGCAATAAACCCTCAGCAATCTGTTCCATTTTCATTCCTCTAGAACCTTTAATAAGTATATAATCCCCCTGTTTTACAATACCGACAATATAATCCAGTGCGTCCGGATTGTTATCGAAATGCCGCAGGTTTATTGATGAATTTCCTGAATCAGTAACAGCCTGCGTAATGTTTCTCGAGTCTCTTCCAACTGTTATCAGAAAACTAATATTTTTATCTTTTATGAAATTCCCCACCGAATAGTGAAGTTCCTTTGCCATAGTTCCCATTTCCAGCATATCTCCCAACACTGCTATTCCCCTTGTCTTGGCTGAAAGTTCTTCAAGAACATCTATGGCAGCCTGCATGGATTGAGGGCTGGCATTATATGCATCGTTAATTATTTTAATACCCTTGTGGGATAAAATATTCTGTCTCATACTGCCTGGACTGTACTCTGAAATACCATCCACAATAATCTCCATCGGTATATTCATTTCAACTCCTACAGCTATTGCAGCTAGGGCATTGTATACGTTATGTACTCCGGGCACAGGAACTCTTACCCTATAAGTTCTATTGTCAACCTTTACACTAAAGCTTGATCCGTCCTCACCTAAAGACTGGTAGTTTTCTGCACAATAGTCTGTTGCCCCATCCATACCATAGTACACTGTCCTACAATCAAGCTTCCCTCTCTGCTCCCTTAATATAGGGTCATCTCCGTTAAGTACAACCAGACCATCGGGTTTTAGTCCTTCAAGTATTTCGAGCTTAGCCTTTAGAATACCCTGCTGGGAACCCAGTTTCTCAATATGGGAAACACCAATATTGGTAATGACTGCAACCTGTGGCTGTGCTATTGCCGTCAGCCTGCTTATTTCTCCAAAACCACTCATACCCATTTCTATAACTGCTGCTTCATGCCTTTCCTCCAGATTAAAAAAAGTCAGAGGAAGACCTATTTCATTATTAAAATTTCCCTGAGTCTTCAGAACCTCATATTTTTTGGATAGAACGCAGGAAATCATATCCTTTGTACTTGTTTTCCCAACGCTACCGGTTATTCCGACAACAGGTATATTATATTTGTTTCTATGCCAGGTAGCAATATCTCTTAAGGCTTTTGCAGTATCATTTACTAAAACCACACAGCACTTGTCTCTTTCAGGTATTACTTTTTGAGTAAGGCATACCTTGGCTCCTGTGTCAAAGCACTGTTCTATATAATCATGTCCATCAAACTTTTCTCCCACAAGAGGAATAAACAGATTGCCCCTGGCAACCTTTCTTGAATCAGTGGTTATGCCGGAAAATATATTGCTGCTGTCACCCCAGAGCAATTTTCCGTCAACAGCCTTTATTAACTCTACACAGTCAAAAGAAACCATTTTCTATCTCCTTTATCCAAAGCAAAAACAGAAGAAAAATGCAAAGCATACTACTTTTACTTATTTCTCAGCTCTTCCAGCAGCTCGGCAACTACTTCCCGTTCATCAAAGTGAATGGTTTTATCCTTAAATTGCTGATAGGTTTCATGTCCTTTACCTGCCAAAATAATTATATCTCCATTCTGGGCATTTTCAAGTGCAAATTTTATTGCCTGCCTTCTATCTGTAATTTTAGTATATTTTCCGCTTGTTTTCTGAACGCCTACTTCTATATCATTGATTATTCGTTCAGGCTCCTCTGTTCTGGGATTGTCAGAGGTAATGATAGTAAAGTCAGCGATGTTTCCTGAAACAGCTCCCATTTCAGGCCTCTTTCCCCTGTCTCTATCTCCTCCGCAGCCGAAGAGACTTACTACTCTCCCGTGGGCGAACTCCTTAACTGTCGATAAAACTTTTTCCAGACTGTCCGGGGTGTGAGCATAATCTATCAGAACCGAGTAGTTTCCGTCAGTTTTAACAGGTTCCATCCTACCTGGAACGACAACATTGGTGAGCCCTGTCTTAACATGTTCAAGGGTTACCCCGGGTATAAGACAGCAGGAGCCAATTGCAGCAAGAGCATTATATACATTGAATTCTCCCTGCAGATTTGTTTCTACGTCTGTAGTACCCCATGGAGTAGTGAGCTTAAAATAAGTGTAAGCAGTTTTTTTTACAATATCTGTTGCTCTAATGTTTGCATTTTCCCCTAACCCATAGGTAAATACCTTACCTTCCGCCAGTTCGGCCATCTTTCTGCCAGCTTCATTATCAATGTTTATAACAGCCTGCCTACACATCTTAAAAAGCTTTGCCTTGGCGTTAAAATAGTCTTCTATGGTTGCATGCTCTTTCGGACCAATGTGATCCCTTGAGAAGTTTGTGAATACACCCACATCAAAATCACATCCGGCAACTCTGTGGAGTTCCAATCCCTGGGAGGACACCTCCATTACTGCGGTATTCACACTTTTTTCAACCATATCGCTAAACAGGCTCTGAAGATCAAAGGATTCAGGAGTAGTTCTGGAGGTATAAAGTACTTCATTTCCTATAAGATTGGCGACAGTTCCTATTAAGCCCATTTTGTGGCCTGCCGCTTCTAGAATAGACTTTACCATGTACGTTGTTGTAGTTTTCCCTTTGGTACCAGTTATTCCTATCAAATTGAGCTTTCTAGAAGGGTGCCCTAATAAAGCAGCAGATACACTTGCCAAACCGTACCTTGTATCCTCTATTTCTATGGTAGTGATTCCCTCTGGAACTTCTACCGGCTTTTGAACCAGAAAGGCCCTAGTACCGTTTTCTATTGCATCATTAATAAACTGATGTCCATCGACTACCGTTCCTTCTATGCATACAAACAATACGCCCTGTCTTGTTTTTCTTGAGTCATAGGCCACACTATCTATCTCCAAATCCAGACTGCCTTGTATGCTTTTTATGTCTAAACCACTAATTAAATCGCTCAGTATCACAACCTGCACCTCCATATATGTATTCACTAAAAATTGTAGCCAATATTTCTAATCTTCAAAAATATTTCTGAAGGTTACTTCTACCACTGATCCTTTTTTGACCGTCTTACCTGCTTCAACTTCCTGACTTACGGCTGTACCTGTTCCGTTTATCACAATATTAATGCCGGCTTTTCTGAATGCCTGAGTTGCTTCATCTATAGTCCTGTTTATAACATTAGGAACCATTGCCTCTGCTTCGTTCTTTGGTTTGTAGGTATAAAGAATGACCATGGACTTTTCATGCAGTATGGCAGTTGTTTTTGGTGTCTGCTCCTGTACTATTGCTTTCATATCCTTGTTGCTTCCTTCTATTTTATACTCCAGCTTATTTTGTTTCAACAGTTTGATAGCTTCTTCAACGGTTTTTCCCTTGACATCAGGCACCTGAACCTCCTGCTTCAAAAGCTTCTTGTCCTCTTCGGTGTATTCTTTTTCTATCCCTTTGTAGGTTAATATCTCATCAATCAGTTTTCCCACTACAGGAGCAACCAGCATACCACCGCCTGGATTATATACATCGGGATAATCCAATACCACTAAAACGCATATTACAGGATTATCAGTAGGTGCAATAGCCGAGAATGAAACAATATATCTCTCGTTTTTACCCTTCACAAGGAGTTGCTCATTTACTACTGTTTCTGAAGTACCGGTTTTTCCGCCGATTTTGTAGCCCGGTATACGCGCATTCTTACCCGTACCCACATCTACAACACCCTTTAGTATATCCTTCAAGGTATCGGAAGTCTGCCGTGAAATTACACTTCTTACAACCTTGGGTTCATATCTCTTTATAACATTTCCTGAATCGTCCACTACTTCCTTAACAACGTGAGGTGTTATAAGATTGCCGCCATTGGCTATTGCTCCGTACGCCTGAATGAGCTGGATGGGCGTTATCTTAAAACGCTGTCCGAAAGAAGCCGTTGCCATGTCTATTTCAGTAGGTTTTGTATGTATAATACTTGATGCCTCTCCGGGCAGGTCAATACCTGTCTTCTTGTTGAAGCCGAAGGCCCTAACATAGCTATAAAATTTTTCCACCCCAATCTTCTGGGACAGTCTTACAAAAACAGGGTTACAGGAGTTATACACCCCTTCTCTGAAGGTTTCATGAAGATGGGCATTAGGCTTCCAGCAATTAATGCTGTGTCCTGCAATCTTTACTGTTGCATCAGTAACTTGAGTTTCAGGCGTTATCGCTCCTTCTTCAAGTCCTGCAGCGGCAGTAACGGGCTTAAAGGTTGATCCTGGCTCATAGGTATCCACAACAGCTTTATTTCTCCAAACGGTTTTTTGGAGATACTGCACATCTTCAAGTGATGTTCCGGTCCAGTTTGCAGAATCCTTTCCCTTTGGTGCTGCTCTGGGGTTATTCAAATCAAAATCCGGTTTTGAGGTCAGCGCCAGGATTTCTCCGTTCCTCGGATCCATAACTATAGCTGTTCCACCATTAATAACATTATTGTCCGAGATGGCTTTTTCTAATGACTTTTCAGCAAAATACTGAATTGTTTCGTCAATGGTCAGTATTACGTCGTGTCCATCCTGGGGTTGAATATACTTTTCCTCACCCATTGTCAATTCCATACCACTTGCATCCACTTCACTAAGTATTTTACCGGGTATCCCCTTCAAATACTGTTCCATTATTTTTTCCACACCATCAATTCCATCATTGTCTATGTTTGTAAAACCAATAATGTGTGCGGCCAGATTTCCATTGGGATAGAATCTTTTAGTATCTTCATCAATGTATATTCCTTTGATTTCATATTCTTTTTTCCATTCGCGGACTTTGGTTCCGATTTCTTTATCAACTTTTTGTTTTATCAGCTCGTACTGTGTATTCCTGTTGATTTTCTTTACTATTGTTTCCTTTTGCATACCGAGTATCTCGGCAAGCCCGCTTGCAATTGTATCAATATCCTTGTTTGAATCCCTAACCATCTCAGGATTAATTGTTATAGTCTCAACCGACCCGCTTATAGCCAGCGGCTTCATATTTCTATCATAAATTGTTCCTCTTTTAGGGCTTATTGTACGATTATTAGTCTGCTGTTCGTACGCCTTTTGCTGATATTCCTGTCCATTGGCTATCTGAATCCAGCCAATTCTGAATATCAGAAAAGCCGTAAAAATTGTGAACACTCCAAGGATAAAAAGAAGTCGTTTCTTAATTGTAATATTTGGGCTAGTCAAAATGTATCCCTCCTGGTTTTTAGTTTTGAGTAAACAGCTATAATTTCTTATGACTTAATACTATATATGTGTAATCAAATTCAATTAATAATATAAATCTTATTAATAATATTATTAGAAAGTAAAATATATTATTATATGAGCACATCCAAAGAACAGAAGATATATAAATTCTTATACACTGAAAAAACTATAGATTTATTAATTTGTATATAAATCTATAGTTTTTTTTGCAATTAGACAGTTTGAGCTATAATGTTTGCTATATATAATTTAGTTTTTTAATTAATACTACGATTTGCAATACATATTATTACATTATTCAAATAATCCAAAAATGTTCAGAAATCTTTTTATACTGTCGGCCGCATCCTTCGCAAATACCACCACTCCCGGTTCCTTCTTTTCTGCAAGTATGATAACATCCTGTTTTGGTACATTTATATACACAATCTGACTTTTTTCAGGTGCATGCATATTTAACTTGTTTTCAGCGATATCTCTAATACTTTGCAAAGACATGGCTTTTTCAATTTCAAGTGAAAGCCGAGTATTTTCGTTCTTCAAAGCGGTATACTCTTTACTGAGATTATTGTTGTCGTAATTCATTTGGCTTATTTGTGCATATCTGGCCATAATTATTGCACACATACCGAAAACTAGAAATATATTTACAATTATTCTCTTTTTAAGTTTAGCGTTGTTCCTGGCAGTTTTCTTAGATTTGAGAACGGCATTCTGTTCATAGAGATCATAATAACTATTTGAAGAATCTGATATATTTTTTTGATCGTGCCTGATTTTTTCAGCGGCAGATCCGTAAACATACTTATTATTAGCCCCAGCCATTCTCCTATCCCTCCTTCACAAAGATCTTACCAGATACTCAAAGTATCAGATGTTAAAAGATGTTGGGGAATCAGAAAAAGTCATCTGATTCCCATCCATTTTTAGAAGTTATTTGGCTTTTGTGTTTTGACAAGTTCATCGTTTGTAAATTCTGAATTGATATTCACTTCATCTTTTGTATATTTCCCTATAAAACAGCTTTTCTTTTGTTTAATGCTTTAGTTTGTTATTTAATTTAACTTTTGCTTCTTCTTTTGTTTTTTTATCTTTCGTCTTTTGAATAAAATAATATTTGCTATACTTTTGTTACGGTTTAATTTATCTTTTGTAATTTTAAACAATTTAACTTTTGTTTTTAGTACATATTTTCTTTTGTTATTCTTCACTTTATGTTGAATTAAATTTTTTCTAGCACTCTCAATTTTGCACTTCTTGCTCTTGGATTTTCTTCCAGTTCGTCCGAATTTGAAACTACAGGCTTCCTGTTTACAAGTACAGCTCTGGGTTTCTTACCGCACACACAAGTCGGAAATGTAGCTGGACATGTGCAGGGACTTACTTCCTTATTGAACTTGAGCTTTACAATTCTGTCTTCAAGTGAATGAAAGGTTATGATACAAAGCCTTCCACCCTTCTTAAGAAGCGTTACACATTCTTCAATGGTATTGTTCAATATGTTTAACTCATCATTGACTTCTATCCTGATGGCCTGGAAGGTTCTTTTTGCTGGGTGAGGCCCATCCCTTCTAGCTGCACTTGGGACTGCTTTTTTTATAATGTCTACAAGTTCATAAGTGGTTTTTACAGGCTGTTTTCCTCTGGCTTCAATGATAAATTTTGTTATACGCGATGCCCATTTTTCTTCACCGTAATCACGGATAATCCTGTAAATATCCTGCTCCTTATACAGATTTACTACTTCATATGCAGAAAGTTTTGAATTTCTGTCCATCCTCATATCTAAGGGAGCGTCGTGCTGATAGCTGAAGCCTCTTGAAGCCTCATCTAGCTGATGGGAGGAAACACCCAAATCAAGAAGAATTCCGTCTACCTGATCTATATTCAGCTGTCTGCATGCTTCTGAGATATTTTTAAAGTTTGTATTAACAACCTTAAATTTAGCTTCAGAACCTATTTGTTCAAGTCGTTTTGTTGAAGTCTCAACTGCGAAAGCGTCCTGATCCAAACCGATTAAGCAACCCTTTGGGCTTAACCTTCTGTATATTTCAGAGGAATGCCCCGCGCCGCCTATAGTGCCATCTATATATACGCCCTCGGGATTAATATTCAAATATTCTATACATTCATCAAGTAATACAGATTTGTGTTTAAATTCCATTTCTCACCTCTAAGAGCTCTCATTGAGATTTAAATTCCCAGTAATGACATTTTTTCTGCGATCTTGTCTGCGCTCATGTTATCGTCACTGCTATAGTTTTCCCAAGTAGTCTTATTCCAAATCTCCACTCTTGATGAAACTCCAATGATAGCTATGTCCTTTTCAAGTACCGCATACTCGCGCAAATTCTGTGGAATCAGTATTCTTCCCTGCTTATCAACCTCACATTCAGTTGCTCCTGAGAAGAAAAATCTTATAAAAGCACGTACATCCTTATCGGTGAATGGCAGTGTTTTTAATTTGTTTTCAAGGCTTGTCCACTCTTCTGAGGAGTATGCAAACAAACAGCTGTCAAGTCCCTTGGTTAATATGAACTTTTCGCCCA
>JAEYWA010000098.1 GCA_023431385.1 Bacillota bacterium
CCCAGTTCAATTGTTCTTTTCAAAGACTTATAAATTGCCTTTGGAAGACGCTCACGCATAGTTGAGTCATTAAATACACTGCTTCCATAGATTTCAGTTACACGTTCCATAATTTTAACCCTCCTAATAATCTAATTTATATTTTTTTGTTTGAAATATTAAAAAGGCATTCCACTCCCTTTGAAAAAGAGGAGTGAAACGCCTTTGTTCCACAGTTAAATTCTGTTTTAAAACCTTTTAATTCAGTAAATGTAATTTATGGGTCAAGTCTTGTCATATCCCTTGGGAATAATGAAGCTTCACGTACGTTTTTCTGGTTCAGAAGCATCATCAGCAGTCTTTCAAGACCTATACCCAGTCCACCATGGGGAGGCATACCATATTTGTGGATCATCAGATATGATTGGAATTCCTCCGGCTCCAAGCCCTTATCCTTCATTTTTTGAACCTGCTGTTCGTAATCGTGAATTCTTTGACCGCCCGTCGTAACCTCAAGACCCCTGAAGAAAAGGTCAAAACTGCAGGCATAATCAGGATTTTCCTTGTCATCCATTGCATAGAACGGACGTTTTGAGGAAGGGAAGTGGGTTATGAAGACAAACTCACTATTATACTCCTTTTTAACGAATTCACTTATTGCAACTTCTTCGTCAGGTTCAAAATCATAATAATTCTTTATTCTATGTCCCATACTCTTAAGTATTTCCTTACCTTCAATAAAGGTTAGGGAAGGTATTGTATCTATCTCAGGTACTGAGACATTCAGGAGTTCAAGCTCGGGAGCGTAGTTGGTTTTAAGCTCTTCCATTACGGCTTTAAGCATACCTGTCTCCATAGCCATTACATCGTACATATCCTTAATATATCCCATTTCAAAATCCAGACCAATATATTCATTCAGATGTCTTGAAGTATTATGTTTTTCAGCTCTGTACACAGGAGCTATTTCAAACACTCTGTCAAAAACTCCTACCATTGTCTGTTTGTAAAACTGTGGGCTCTGATTAAGAAAGGCCTTCTCCCCGAAATAATCCAGTTTGAATATGTTGGCTCCGCCTTCGGCTCCGGCTTTTACTATCTTTGGAGAGTGAATTTCAGTAAAGCCCTTGGAAATCATAAAATTTCTAAAGCCGGATATAATACCCTCCTGAAGCTTGAATACTGCTCTTTGCTTATGATTTCTCAGAACAAAGGGACGGTTTTCAAGATTGACTTCCAGTGAAATATTCAGTCCCTTTTTATTTATGCTGATAGGCATTTGAGCAAATGGGGAAGAAAGCACCGTTATTTCCTTCAGGCAAAGCTCAAAACCATTTGAAGCCCTTTTATCTGATTTAACTGTTCCTGTTACCTCAACGCTGTCATTCTCCTGAAGATGATTCAAATCAAACTTACAAATTTCAGGATCATAGACACACTGAACCAGATGTCTTCCGGTACGAAGTATAATAAAGGCGAATGTACCCATGTTACGGATTCTGTAAACAGATCCGTCAAGAGTCAATTCAGAGTTACTCTGTATATTTTCAGCGCTAAACAGCGTAGAGTCGTTTTGCGATATTGACCTCATTGATTACATTCCTCCTTTTAATTTGTTTAACTCACTTCTTAATATATCCTGTACAACCTTTGGGTTTCCTCTGCCTGCTAAAGCTCTGGAACACTGACCCATGAGGAAGCCAAAGGTTTTTTCCTTTCCTTCCAGATATTCTGCAACAGCTTTCTCATTGTTGGAGAGTATTTCCTTTACCGTATTTTCTACTTCACCGGTATCATTGATTACCTTGTAACCCTTTTCTGAAATTATAGTTTCAGGCTCTTTTCCGCTTTCAAACATTTCTGCAAGAACTTTTTTTGCATTGGCAGCGGTTAATTCCTCGGCCTCCATCATCTTGAGCAGGCGGCCCAGAACAGCTCCTGCAAACGGAATATCCTCGGCCGAAAGGCCTGAATCATTTAGTCTTCTTAACACTTCAACAATTATGAAGTTTGAAGCAGCTTTTACATTTCCGCACTCCTTTGCAGCACTTTCAAAGAAATCCGAGAGACTTACGGAGGTTAACAACAGATTTGCATCAGCTTCGCTCAAACCATATTCTGCAGTATATTTTGCATATCTCTTGTCGGGAAGCTCCGGCAGAGAATTTCTTATAGCTTCGATTTGCTCCTTGGTGAAGGTTACGGGAACAATATCCGGCTCTGGGAAGTATCTGTAGTCATGAGCATCTTCCTTACTTCTCATGGGTTTACTTTCACCCTTGTTATCATCCCAGCGTCTGGTTTCCTGAATAATTTTCTTACCTTCATCAAGAAGCTCTGATTGCCTTTGTATTTCAGCATCAATTGACCTTGCGATACCCCTAATGGAGTTTATATTTTTCATTTCAGTTCTGGTTCCGAGCTCATCTGTTCCAAAGGGCCGGATTGATACATTAACATCTGCTCTTAAGGAACCTTCTTCCATACGGCAGTCGGATACTCCTGAGTAAAGGAGCATAAGACGTACCTTTTCAACAAATTCCTTGGCTTCCTCTGAGGAAGCCAGATCTGGTTTGGTTACTATTTCAATTAGAGGAACACCACAGCGGTTGTAATCTGCAAGACTATATTTATCATAACCGTCATGGAGCAGTTTTCCTGCATCTTCCTCAAGGTGGATTCTTTCTATCCTTATGAATTTCTCACCCTCGGGGGTATTAATTGTTAGTCCACCGTTCTTGCATATGGGTAAATCAAATTGAGATATCTGATAAGCTTTAGGTAAATCAGGATAAAAATAATTCTTTCTATCCATTTTTGAATACTCATTTATCTCACAGTTTAGCGCCAGACCGGCTTTTACTATATATTCAACTGCCTGCTTGTTAAGAACCGGCAAAGTACCGGGCATACCTGTGCAAACCGGACAGCATCTGGTATTTGGTTCGCCGCCAAAGCTTACAGGACAGTCACAGAAGATTTTTGATCTGGTAGATAACTCAGCATGTATTTCTAATCCTATGGTTGGAATGTATTTCATTGTACCGACCTCCTATAATTCAGGCACTCTGAACTCTGGGGCAAAATCAGCCTCAAAAGTTGCAGCGGCTCTGAGTATTTCACGTTCACCAAGGGGTTTACCCGTAAAGGACAAGCCAATGGGAAGTCCTTTTGAGTCATAGCCACAGGGTAGTGATATTGATGGAAGACCTGCAATGTTAGCTGAAACAGTATAAATATCAGCTAGATACATACTAAGCGGGTCATCTGCGTTTTGACCAAGTTTAAACGCTGTATCAGGAGTAGTCGGATGAAGTACTACATCATATTTTGAAAAGGCATCATCAAAACCTTTACTTATTAAGGTTCTAAGTTTGAGTGCTTTCTTATAATAAGCATCATAGTAACCGGATGCCAAAGCATAGGTTCCTAAAAGAATTCTTCTTTTAACTTCACGTCCAAAACCCTCTGCTCTGGATCTTCCTATCATTTCATTAAAGGTTTTGCAGTTTTCAGCTCTGTAACCATATTTGACACCGTCATATCTGGAAAGGTTTGAACTTGCTTCGGCTGAAGACATAAGGTAGTATGCGGGAACCGCATGCTTAAGACTTGGCATTGAAAATTCTTCAACCTTTGAGCCGAGCTTCTCCAGAGTATTGATTGATTTGTACAGAGCATTTCTCACATCATTGTTCAGACCTTCAGTCAAATATTCTTTAGGTAGTCCGATTTTGCAGTCCTTAATCCCTCCCGAAACCGATGAAGCGTAGGATACTTCGGGGGTGTAACTTAGTGATGTTCCATCTTTGGGATCCTGACCGCAAATTACATCTAATAATATTGCACAATCCTCAACAGTTTTTCCAATAGGACCGATCTGATCAAGAGAGGAAGCAAAGGCTACCAGACCGTATCTCGAAACCAGTCCGTATGTAGGCTTCATACCTACAACTCCACAAAATGCAGCCGGCTGACGAACAGAACCTCCAGTATCTGAGCCTAGAGAGCCCAATGCCAGAGAAGCAGAAACCGATGCTGCCGACCCGCCTGAGGAACCACCCGGTACTCTTGATAAATCAAAAGGGTTTTTTGTTTTCTTAAATGCGGAGTTTTCTGTAGATCCACCCATGGCAAATTCATCAAGATTCACTTTTCCAAGTATAACCGCCTTTTGTGCGTTAAGTTTATTAACAGCTGTAGCTGTATAGGGAGGGATAAAATCCTCAAGCATTTTTGAAGCACAAGTGGTCTTTATCCCCTCTATACAAATATTATCTTTTATACTGAGAGGAATGCCGCATAAAGGCTGGCTGTTTCCACTATCAATTATATTTTGGGCTTCGGAAGCCTGCTGTAAAGCATTTTCATCACATACCGACAAGTATGAATCTATTTTTCCGTCAAATTCCCGTATCCTTTTAAGATATATGTTAGTAAGCTCAACAGCGCTTATCTTTTTTGAATCCAGAAGTCTTCGAGCTTCTTTTATAGTTAATTTATTAATATCCATTTTGATCTCCATTTTCCTGTTGTTGTAAAACAGCAACATAATTAGTACTATTCAATCATCTTTGGTATGGCAAAGCAATTTTCCATGGCATACCTGGAATTGGAAAGAACTTTATCAGTGTCAAATGGATTTCCAGGGTTATCGTCTCTCATATTATTTGTAATTCTAGATATATGTTCGGTAGCGTCGATACTATCAGTGTCGATATCCTTTATAGTATCCATTAAGCCGATTATATCCTCCATATCCTCGGCTAATGACAGCATCTCATCATTATCTAATGAGAGTTTGGCTAAACCGGCTATATATTTAATGTAGTCACTTGTATCAGCCATATAATCCTCCAACTTTAGTTATTGTATAGAGGTAAAATTTTCAAATGAAACTTTACCTTGTCAAAATTGCACATTATTAGTATTATACCAAAAAAATAAAAAAAGCTGTACCAGCCAAAGAAAAATTTTCTTGACTGACACAGCGCCTTTGCTGTAAAAAAGTATTAATTTACAATGATTATAATATATGCCTTGCAAAAAATCAATACTTTTTAGTTAGAACTGATAAATATTTTGATTTTAATATTTGTCATTAAGATTAGTCATATATGTAGGTACACAAAAAAGCCCTGATTATGGCTTTCTATTTGATCTACATAGATATCTGCACGTTTTTGCAGGATTTGATTTTTTAAATTGCAAAAAAATACTTGACTGAGACGAAAAATGTTAGTAAAATAATTCTTGGAATTATTAATTACATATTTTTGGAAACAATGGCGTTTCTCATATTCCTTCGGGAGTTTATGAGTTACGCTTTTTTGTTGGTTCACCGTTATAAATATTTTTGCTTCATATATGATTATTACATTGTGTTGCAGGACACGGACAATCATTTGGCATATATTGTTATATGCCGGTGTTTGAATATTCATATAAGAATGTATATTTCATAAACTATATAAGTGCGACCACATAACCAACTCTTATATACAATGAAAATATATTTGTGTAAAATATTAAGTAAATTATAGTTTATTAAAAGAAAATATAAAATTAAAGGAAAGAGGTGGGGAAAATGGCTTCCAAAAATGACCTATTAAAGTTTGTGGAACAGAATGATGTTAAGTTTATAAGGCTTCAGTTTGCCGACATTTTTGGCAATATGAAGAACATCGCCATTACCGATCAGCAGCTTGAAAAGGCTCTTGAAGAAGGTGTTATGTTTGATGCATCTGCAATTGCCGGCTTTTCAGAGGTAGAACAGTCAGATATGCTGCTATTCCCTGATCCGGACACATTTCAGCTTATTCCGTGGAGACCGCAGCACGGAAAGGTGGCCAGATTTATTTGTGATATCAAAAATTACGACGGATCGCAATTCTTGGGAGATCCAAGATATATTTTGAAAAGGTCTGAAGCAAGGGCAAAGCAACTGGGCTATACCTTTAATATAGGTCCGGAATGTGAATTTTTCCTGTTCCACACCGATGCAGAAGGCAGGCCTACAAATAAGACCCACGATTCAGCAGGCTACTGCGATCTAGCTCCATCAGATCTGGGAGAAAACTGCAGAAGAGAAATTTGCATGGTCCTGGAAGACATGGGTTTTGAAATTGAAGCTTCGCATCATGAGAATGCTGCAGGTCAGCATGAAATTGATTTTAAGTATAGTGATGTAATGACTGCTGCAGATAGAATAATGACCTTCAGAATGGTAGTAAAAACAGTAGCTCAGAGAAACGGACTGCATGCAACCTTCATGCCAAAACCGATTTATAATTCCTATGGTTCTGGTATGCATATAAATATGTCTCTTTCGAAAGACGGCAAAAACGTTTTCAATGCTGGAGAAAACAGTATGGATATTTCAGACGTGGCAAAAATGTTCTGTGCCGGAATACTGGAACACGCAAAAGGGATAACAGCTGTTGCAAACCCTTTGGTGAATTCATACAAGAGATTTGTCCCGGGATTTGAAGCGCCGGTCCATATAGCCTGGTCACACATGAACAGGAGTCTATTATTGAGAATACCGGCTCAAAAAGGAGAGTCGTCAAGAGTAGAACTAAGAAGTCCAGATCCATCCTGTAATCCTTATCTTACACTTGCGCTGCTGTTGGCAGCCGGGCTGGACGGGTTGGAGAAAAAGCTGATGATACCTGCTCCTGTGGACATAAACACATATAATCTTTCACCTGATCAGGAAAAAGAACTTGGTATACAAAGACTTCCTTCAAATCTTTTCCTTGCATTGGAAGAAATGAAAAAGGATTCTTACATTAAGGATGTTTTAGGGGATCATATTTTTTCTAAATATATAACAGCCAAGGAAGCTGAATGGGCCCAATATAACAATATTGTCCATTCCTGGGAGATTGAACGCTACCTTTCTGTATACTAGACTCAAATCGCTGCCTGTAGAGCCATTAAATTAATGTAAAGATGCGTGCTGCTTCTAGCTGCCTTTTTGGAGCTTCGAGCACACGAGAAAACTGTATATACATCTTTCAAGTTATTCACGCTCAGATGGAGGTGATTGCCAGTGAGAGCAGGAGGGATTCTAATAGTATGCAGCAGGCCTGATTTAATTAAAGACCTTCGAACCCTCATGCTTCAACAGGGATATTCGGTGGCAGAATACTCTTTATCTGCAAATGAGGCCAGGCGTAAACTTGATTTTTTTGAACCAGAATTAATACTGATTAACGCTCCTTTACAAGATGAACTGGGTATAGACCTTGTTCTTGATATTGCTGATAAAACCGATGCTGGTATTATCGTTTTAGCAAAACATGACCATCTAGAAGAAATGCAGTACAAACTTGAAAAAGTTGGTGCATTGATTCTTCCAAAGCCTATAAACAAAACAACTCTTTTGCAGACTGCGAAATTTGCAGCAAACTCCCGGAGATCCCTCAGGGGCTTAAAGCTTCAAAATGATGATCTGGAAAAGAAAATTAATGACAGGAAGGTCATAGAAAAAGCTAAATGGCTGCTGGTTGAAAGAATGAATATGACGGAACCTCAGGCTCATAGGTATATTCAGAAAAGAGCTATGGATACAAGAGTATCTCAGGTTAAAGTTGCAGAGGAGATACTTTCAGGCTTTAATGAGGTATAAGCATAACATCTTACTTATTTAGGATATTATCTTAACTTAGCATATTTTAATCATTCACATAAGATTTACTGTTTTTAACCAAGTTAATAAATCGCAAGCTTACATAAGCTTTTTAAGCTTTATAAATATAACGAGGAGAATAGATACTCTGTGTTATTTGGTGTCATTTTACCTCCGAAAACGTATGGGGCAAGAGGATAACAAGTTCTTTTGAACCTTTGCGTATAGAAAAATATAAGGGTGTAGGGAAGAGGGGCTGTCTCAAAATAGAAATAAAATTCTATTGGAGGTGGCTCTCTTTTTTTGTAAAGAAGTAATTAAGAGGGCTAATTACTTAACCAAGGGGGTTATGGGGTGTAAGTCAGGTATGCGCTATATATCCTCTGTATTAGAATCCTATGATTTTATTAAAATTAATAAAAATTCTGTATTGACACATGTAGATTCTTATGGTACACTGTTTTCAAATAAATAAATGTGACAGCGATGGAGCTGCTTGGTTAATTGGTAACAATTGATCGGGTAGCTTTTTTGGTGTTAAGGTGAATATCCCATATTACATCAATAATTTTGGGAAGGTCAAGAAAAACATACTTCAGCTTAACATTTTATGGGGTTAAACAACGCTTGTCAGAATAAACTGCCAAAGATCCGACCAATAAGTCAAGGTTGGTTTTTATCGAATCAAACACAACGGTGTGTTTGGAGAATTATTAATTCTCCAGGCACACCGTTGTTTTGGCTTAAGGATCTCAACTTACCGGATATAGCGGTAAACGGCAAAAAAATTAATAAATGGAGGGGTTAATTATGGCAACTATTAACACAGGAGATACAGCTTTTATACTGATCTCGGCAGCACTTGTTTTTTTCATGACACCAGGTCTTGCTTTATTTTATGGTGGTATGGTAAAACGTAA
>JAEYWA010000257.1 GCA_023431385.1 Bacillota bacterium
AGGATATATATTTTCATTACTATTTTGTGGCCACAATGTGGCTCATGGAGGTCAGCTTGAAAGACATCACTAAAGCTCGTCTTCCAAACTAACCTAGAATTTATGGCCGCGCGATATATTCAAAGTAGTACTTTGAAAGCGCGCATGGCCAATTAACCTCCTTTATTCGCCACATTGCGATAAAGGATATATATTTTCATTACTATTTTGTGGCCACAATGTGGCTCATGGAGGTTAATATGTTATATAAAAGCACTAGAGGGAATTGTTCTGATGTTAGCTCGGCTGAAGCAATAAAGAGAGGACTTGCGGCCGATGGTGGCTTATTTGTTCCTGAAAAGGTTATTCGTTTTGATAATGATCAAATTTTAAAATTGAGTGAAATGACATATCAGCAGAGAACATTAAATATTCTGGAAGGTTATTTGGACGATTATACCTTGAGTGAATTAACCGATTGTGTAAACCAGGCTTATACTGCTCAGAAATTTGAAACAGAGGCTATAGCACCTTTGCATAAGCTTTATGATTCTGTAAGTGTACTTGAACTATGGCATGGACCCACAAGTGCTTTCAAAGATATGGCGTTACAAATCCTTCCTCATTTTCTGGTAAAAGCGTTGAAAAAGACTGGAGAAAAGGAAGAAATAGTTATATTGGTTGCTACCTCGGGGGATACCGGCAAAGCGGCTCTTGAAGGTTTTAAGGATGTAGAAGGTACAAAAATCATTGTATTTTTTCCAAGTGAGGGTGTAAGCCAGGTACAAAAAATGCAGATGGTCACTCAAGAGGGAAAAAATGTTTACTCTATAGCTGTAAACGGTAATTTTGATGATGCTCAAAACGGTGTTAAAAGAATTTTTAGTGATGAAGAGGTTACAGCTCTTTTACATGACAATGGTTATAAATTCTCTTCAGCAAATTCTATAAATTGGGGAAGACTTGTTCCACAAATAGTATATTATTTTTCAGCTTATGCTGACATGCTTAAAAACAAGGAGATTGAGATTGGCGAGAAAATCAATTTCGTTGTTCCCACCGGTAATTTCGGGAATATCCTGGCAGCATATTATGCGATGCAGATGGGACTTCCGGTAAATAAACTGATATGTGCCTCAAATGACAACAATGTTTTAACAGAGTTTATAAATACAGGTGTATACAACAGAAACAGAGAGTTCAAGAAAACTTTGTCACCTTCTATGGATATACTAATATCCAGCAATCTGGAGAGATTGCTATATCTCGTTACAGACGGCAACTCCCAAATAGTTTCTGGGTGGATGAACAAGTTGAAAATGGATGGTGTATATTCTGTAGATCAGGATATCAAAAAGAAAATTCAAAATGTATTCTGGGCTGGTTACTCAAATGATTCAGATACATTGAAAACCATAGAAAGTGTTTATGCTGAAACCGGATATGTTTTGGATACACACACAGCGGTTGCTGTTGACGTATATGACAAGTATGTAATCTCCACTAGTGACGTAACAAAAGCAGTTATAGTATCGACTGCGAGTCCTTTCAAGTTTAACGAAAGTGTTGTGAAAGCTATTGCAGGAGATGAGGCAGTCGCCGGTAGAACAGAATTCCAACTGCTCTCTGTACTTTCCGAGAAGGCAGGATTGGCAATTCCAGCTCCATTAAAGGAGCTGGATAAAAAACCGGTTCTACACAATGAAAGCTGTGATCCTATGTATATGATAGACAAGGTAAAAAAAGTGCTTAACATATAACTTTATTAGGTTTTTAAATGGAAGTGAGGAGTATTATTCTTAATTAAGAGATTAATACTCCTTTTTGTGTTGCAAAAGTAATGAAATTGTGCTAATATTACTCCTAGGAAACACAATTGTACGCATTGGGTGGACAGGAGGACTAAATGAAGCGTGAATCAGTTTTTTTTCTTGTTGATTCTGTTATCTTGCCGGAGGTTTTTGCCAAGGTTATTGAAGTGAAGAAAATCCTGAGCACCGGGAGGATAAAAACCGTTAATGATGCTGTGAAGGAAGTAGGAATTAGCAGAAGTGCATTCTACAAATATAAGGACTATGTTTTTCCATTCTATGAAACTTCAAGAGGGAAAGTAATAACACTGTTTTTTGTGGTAGAAGATTTTTCTGGAATACTTTCAAGTATTATAAATATAATAGCTGTCGCAAATGCCAATATTCTAACCATAAATCAGAATATTCCGATTAATGGTCTGGCTGATGTTACCATATCAATCGAGACCTTTGAAATGAAAGAGGATATTCAGAATATGATGGGTGAGATTAGTAAGATTGAAGGTGTTAGACGAAGTGAGATATTAGCAAGGTAAATTCAGCAGATTTGTGTTAAGCCGATGAAAGTTTGTCAACAATGAATTATCAGAATTAATCAATTTGTCTGGTTGATAAAGTTGGCTTCACGCTTTGAGAAAAGGGAGGTTTTTATGGTAAATATAGCGATTTTAGGTTATGGTGTTGTTGGTTCGGGAGTAGCCGAGGTTATCAGAAAAAATAGTGAAAGTATAGCGCAAAGAGCCGGTACTGAGATAAGAGTCAAATGGATACTTGATATACGTAATTTCCCGGATAGCCCGGATAAGGATGTTCTCACAAAAAATGCAGATGATGTATTCAATGATAAAGAAGTGGATATAATAGTTGAAACCATAGGCGGGGCTACTATAGCTGCGCAGTTCACAAGAAGGGCTTTTGAAGCAGGAAAGAACGTTGTTACATCCAACAAGGAACTTGTAGCTTCCCAGGGACCTGAACTTTTGGAGCTTGCCTCTAAAAACAGTGTAAGCTATCTGTTTGAAGCCAGTGTGGGCGGAGGTATTCCAATAATCCGCCCCCTTAATCAGTGCCTTGCCGCAAATGAAATTATTGGAATTACAGGTATTTTAAACGGAACAACAAATTATATACTAACTCAGATGAAGAAAGAAGGAAAGAGCTTTGAAGCTGCTTTAAAGGAGGCACAGGAAAACGGATATGCAGAGCAAAATCCAACCGCCGATGTAGAAGGCCATGACGCTTGCAGAAAACTGGCCATACTCTCTTCAATTGCATATAATGAATTTGTAGACTATGCTAACGTTTATGCCGAAGGAATTTCGAAGGTTACTATTGCAGATATGAAATATGCCGAAGCTATGAATAGTGTAATAAAGTTGATAGGAATAAGCAGAAGAGACGGAGATAAGATATTTGCAAGGGTAAGCCCCGCTATAATTTCAAAGGAGCATCCACTTGCAAATGTTGAGGATGTATTTAATGCAATAGTGGTTAAAGGTGACGCTATAGGTGACGCCATGTTCTACGGAAGGGGAGCTGGAAAGCTTCCTACAGCAAGTGCTGTAATTGCAGATGTTATTGATATCGCAAAGCACCTGAATTATGAAAACAAAAGTGTTTGGGTAAGATCCGATAAAAATAATATTATACCTCTTGCGGAAAGTTACGTTAAATTCCTTGTAAGAGTTGCAACTGAAAGTTCATCAGAAGCCAAGTCTGATATAAAATCCTTATTTGGTGAGGTTGAATTCATAGATTTGGGCTCTAAGGTTCAGGGTGTGGAAGTTGCGTTCATCACTCCGGTTTTGTCTGAAAAGGAAATTGAGAACAAGCTATCAGAGCTAAAGACTATGAAATCAGTTATTAATATTGCAAATAGCATTAGAATTGAAGAGGAATAAAAATATATGAAGTTTTCTACCAGAAAAATAGTTCTAACAGCTTTAATGATTGCTTTGGTTTTTGTAATAACGTATCTTCCGTTTTTACATATTCCAAGCCCGGTACCTCCTGGATATTTTAACATAGGGGATGCTGCAATTATGATAGCTGCCATATTGCTGGGAAGAAAATCCGGTATGGCGGCTGGGGCAATAGGTGCTGCACTGGCAGACCTTGCATACGGCGCATTTATTTTCGTTCCCATTACATTTATTGTAAAGGGCATCGAAGGATATATAGTAGGAGTAATAGCGAGCAGAAGGCGCGAAGAGTCACCTAACCATACAAAAAGGTTTTTAGCTGTAATTACCGGTGCCTTAATTATTGTCTTGGGATATTTTATACTTGAACTGACCTTTTATAGGATGATAGATGACTCTCTTGCAATAGCTGCAATTATTTCAGAAGTTCCAGGTAATCTGGTTCAAGGCGGTGTTAGTGCAGTTATAGCATATATTTTTACAACAATTCTTGACAAAACCAATGTTACTAATAAGCCTATTTAGCGGTAGTATAAAAAAAGACCTGTCTATATAAAGATCAGGTCTTTTTAGTATGCTGTTTTCTGAGAAATAACAGGGAACACTTAATTACTTTTTTAATATGTCTGAGTCTATTTCGCAGGCGTCAGGGGTTATGAGCCTTACAGCAAATTCATTGTGACCCTTTAGATCTTTTATGTCTATACCCACTATTTCCATCCCTGCTCTTGTAGGTGTTCCTATCAATAAGACGCTGTCTTCATAGATACATGCTTTTTTTATATTGAAGTTTGATACTGCTATTCCTGTCTGATCTTTTGCTATTTCGTCAAATTTCTCGAAAAACCCCAGTTCTCCAAGCAGATCGGCAGACACCTCTTTATCGTTAGAAAGTACATAAACTCTCTTCATATTAAGGTACATCTTCCGAGGAATATAACACCAGTCCCTGTCGTGATGTGACTTCCACTTGGGATGATAAACAGGGCTTATATATTTTTTGTTATTGTATAAAGTAGAAAACTTTATTTCCTTTGCATTATTCAGTGCGACATCAAGGTCAGGAATTCCACTCAGGGTATTTACAGTCTGATAAGTTCCGGTGGGTTGAAAATATATCGGTTTAGAAGAATCTGACACAAAATATGACAGTTCCTTCTTTAAAATAGTATTTTGCTGTGTGATTTCCAGTGATGAGAGATCAGTTTCATTATAGGAACTTTCAGTATAGGATTCCTGAACAGGGCCAAAATCCTCTATTCTGTTGGAATCCTTTGAAAACAGGATGTTTTGATAATCAATTTCATAGCCCTTAGGTGTACATAGATGTACTGTAATATTACCGGTTTCATTTATTAATGCTGATACTTCCTCAAGCTTTACTGATATTATCTGTACTCCCTTTTTTGTGGGTTTACCGGTTATTGCAATATTATTTCCCAACTGAAGGACATTTTCCAGGTCAAAATTGTAAATAAGGAAATTAAAATAGTTCTGGTTATCCAGGCTTACGTTAGGATAAAACCCCAGTTGACCTTCAATATCAAAAACCTTTCCTGCGCCTCCGGTATAGGTAAAAAGGCTATGCCTTGCAGCTATCACCTTACGGGGTAGATACAGCCAGCCTTGATAAAAGGATTGTTTCCAAAGGTTCGTATATATCGGCCTCAAATATTCTTCATCTGAGTATACAAAAAGGTAGGAGAGCGTCTTACCTTTTGATATGACATCTGCAACTGTTTTGTCAAAGGCTTTTACAGGCAGTTTGTTCTTCTCCATATCTCTGCTGAAGTTCTCGTATAGTATGGTATTATCTGCGGGTAGAATACTTGATAAAATATCTTTCAGATGCTGATTTTCATTTTCGGGGGACATGACATTCTTTATACTTGGAGCCTCGGTTTTAACAGCTTTAGGAAAATCCAGCTGAGCTATAATTGCAGCTGATATGAAAATAAATAACAATGCTGCCAGACATATTATTAATTTCTGTTTGTTTGTGATAATTACCAGACCATTCATTATAATCTCCCATCTACGCGCATAGCGCGTACACAAATAGTAATGAAAATATATAGGTGCGTGTCGTCTTTATTACCTTGTTATATTTGTATTCAAATATTTTTCTGGATAGACTTAAGATTTATGTTTATATCTTTGGTAAAATGTAACTACAGAGTTCTCCAACCTTGACTGATTAAAAAAAAGCTGATATTGTATTCACTAGAAGATAATAATAGATATAAATATATAATTAACGGTTAGGGGTTTATCATTTATGAATTCCAAGTTAAGAGATGAGCATACAGATAATCTGTTCGATGCTATACTTTTATTGAATAATAGGGAAGAATGTTACAACTTTTTTGAAGATCTCTGTACCATTGCAGAGATAAAGGCGTTGGCACAGAGACTTGAGGTTGCCAAAATGCTTCGTGACAAGAAAACGTATACCGATATTTGCGACGAGACTGGTGCAAGCACAGCTACCATAAGCAGGGTTAACAGATGTCTTGTATACGGTGCTGATGGATATAATCTTGTCCTTGACAGATTGCAGGATAAGGGAAAAGATACGGGCGAAAGATAGGTTAAGTGGATGTTTAAGAAATTATTTCTCAGTATAATAATTTTATCTACTTTAGCCTCCGAAGGAGGGGCTTATTTTTCTGCGGATTTATTGGATTACTACCTTGTTAATTTAACAAGGCTTGATAGTATGCAGGATAGTCAGGTTTCAAATAAATCTGCTATTCCTGGGCGTATATCAAAAGTTAAAGGTACACCTGCGGCCTTCTATAAGGTGATTTCTCAAAGTGCTATTGAACTAAAAGATTCATATAAACACAATTATTCCGATTTTCCAGCTATATCTACTAGTTTAGTAGGTTTAGCTTTTATTATCGTTTTATTTTTATCTTTAAATAAAAATGTATTTTTATACTCTAGACCTTCGTTTCTGGGTCATACAGACTCATCCCCGCCGGTATTCTGCTGATACCATATTTTTATTTTCACGTAAAAAAGCTGTTAATGATTAAGCAGACCCTTACAGTCGATTTTCGACCTGTTTTAGCAGTCTGTTGTAGTCTCATGTCTTGTGCTGGTGTGCCAAGTATACCAGTATGTTTATTACTGTTCGTAATAAACACTAGACTAATGTTGTATTAATAGAAATTTCCTTTTTAATTATATTTGGAGCCGTTCAGGGCGAGAGAGCTATATCAGCTCAAGGAGGTTAAGAATGAAAAAATTTGTTGAAAGAATTATCGGTTCATATAGTGATAGAGAGTTAAAAAGAATATATCCAATTGTTAATGAAATAGAAGCACTTGAACCTGAAATAAAGAAACTCACTGACAGCCAGTTAAAGGCTAAGACACAGGAGTTCAAGGATCGTCTGGGGTCGGGAGAAACACTTGACGATATTCTTCCGGAAGCATTTGCTGTTGTTCGAGAGGCTTCAGTCAGGGTGCTTGGTATGAGACACTTCAAGGTTCAATTAATTGGAGGTATTGTTCTTCATCAGGGAAGAATATCTGAGATGAAAACAGGTGAAGGTAAAACCTTGGTAGCCACCTTGCCTGTATACCTCAATGCACTGTCAGGAAAAGGTGTGCATGTTGTTACGGTTAATGACTACCTTGCAAGACGTGACAGCGAGCAGATGGGTAAAATATATACCTTCCTGGGACTAACAGTTGGTCTTATTGTACATGATATGGAGAACGACGAAAGACGCCAGGCGTACAATTGCGATATTACTTACGGTACAAATAATGAGTTGGGCTTTGATTACCTTAGAGACAATATGGTAATTTACAAGGAAGATATGGTTCAAAGAGACCTTAATTTTGCAATTGTCGATGAAGTAGACTCAATTCTTATTGACGAGGCCAGAACACCATTAATAATTTCAGGTATGGGAGACAAGTCTACAGACCTTTATAAAAAGGCTAACACCTTTGCTTTGAAGCTAAAAGCTAAAGTAATCAAGCAAATGGATGACAAGGTTGACAGTGACGAAGTATTTGATGAGGATTATATAGTTGATGAAAAGGCTCACACAGTAGTTCTCTCAGCAAATGGTATAAGAAAGGCTGAACAGTACTTTGGGCTTGAAAACCTGTCTGATCCTGAAAATATGACTATATCCCACCATATCAACCAAGCAATCAGAGCACATGGTCTTATGAAAAACGAAAAGGATTATGTTGTTAAGGATGGAGAAGTAATAATTGTTGATGAATTTACAGGAAGAATGATGTATGGAAGACGTTACAGTGACGGGCTCCACCAGGCTATTGAGGCAAAGGAAGGGGTAAAGGTTGAGAGAGAAAGCAAGACTCTTGCTACAATAACCTTCCAGAACTACTTCAGAATGTACTCGAAGCTAGCTGGTATGACAGGTACTGCTTTAACTGAAGAAGGTGAATTTAACACAATATATAAACTTGATGTTATTGTTATACCTACAAATAAGGAAATGATACGTAAGGATAACCCTGATGTTGTGTACAAAAATGAAGCAGGCAAATTCAACGCTGTAATAGAGGAAATTGTAGAGTGCCATAAGAGAGGTCAGCCTGTGCTTATAGGTACAATTACTATTGAAAAATCAGAGTTCCTGAGTGGAATCCTTAAACGAAGAGGAATACCTCATCAGGTGCTTAATGCGAAGTATCATGACAAGGAAGCGGAGATCATTGCACAGGCGGGTAAACTGGGAGCTGTAACAATAGCTACCAACATGGCTGGTAGAGGAACTGATATAGTACTCGGCGGTAATTCAGAATTTATGGCAAAGCAGGAACTGAGAAAGCTCGGCTATTCTGAAGAGCTTATCAGTGCTTCAACCAGTTTCAACGACACAGATGATGAACTGATACTTGAGGCTCGAAGCTGCTTTAAGGAGTTGAATGACAAGTATAAACAGATAACCAATTCCGAGAGAGAAAAGGTTGTTGAGGCCGGTGGTCTTCATATTATAGGTACTGAAAGACATGAATCCAGACGAATTGACAATCAGCTGAGAGGTCGTTCTGGACGTCAGGGTGACCCTGGATCATCAAGATTCTACATTTCACTAGAAGATGATCTAATGAGGCTGTTTGGTTCTGATAGACTTACAAGTATAGTAAATGCACTTGGTTTGGAGGATGACCAGCCAATTGAGCATAGAATGCTTTCCAATGCCATTGAAAATGCCCAGAAGAAGGTAGAAGGAAGAAACTTTGATGTGCGTAAGCGAGTCCTGCAATATGACGATGTTATGAACAAGCAGAGAGAAGTTATCTATGCTCAGAGAAAGACTGTTCTTAATGGGGATAATTTGAGGGACTACTTCATTAAGATGTTTGAGAGTATTATAGATGGCGTGATTGCAACCTATTGTGCAGAAAACCAATACGCTGAAAACTGGGATTGGGATTCAATGATAGCCTATCTGGAAAGTGTATTCCTGCCACAGGGAGCTTTACAAGTAGCGGTTGAAGATAGGGCCAGCTATGAAAAGGAAGATTTAAAGGAAAAACTCATGGAAATCGTCAACAAGATTTATGAGTATAAGGAAAACGATCTCGGAATAGATCTTATGAGAGAACTGGAGAGAGTAGTACTTCTTAAAATTGTTGATGAAAAGTGGATGGATCATATAGACGCAATGGATCAGCTCAAGCATGGTATTGGTTTAAGAGCTTACGGACAGCGGGATCCTGTTATAGAATACAAGTTCGAAGGCTTCCAGATGTTTGAAGAAATGATCAAATCAATTCAGGAGGACTCCATCAGACTGTTGGTGAGATCCAGAATTGACAGAGAACATGCTCCTCAGCGTGAAAAGGTAGCTGAACCAGTAAACGCCAGCCATGGAGATGACGAACCTAAAAAGCCTGTAACTAATAAGGACAGAGTAGGAAGGAACGATCCATGTCCCTGTGGCAGTGGAAAGAAATATAAGGTTTGCTGCGGAAAGTAGTTAGGTTAAAATACGTAAAAACAGTACCGTGGATTTCGGCAGATTTCATAGTTTTGATGCCGAGCCACGGTATTTTCGTATCATGATTACCTTTCGCTCTATGTGTAGCTCTGGAGAGGTTAGCTGTCAGTGGAACTTATAACAGGTATTGATCAAGTGGTGATTTTTTATCCCAAATGTATATTGACATTATTTGAAAGTAGCGATATTATAAATAAGCTATACTGCTGACGGAAGTGGAATTAACCACAGGAAGTATAGCGATTGGGAAGCCGACCGTCTGGGCATAATGCTTGGACTGTGGGCCTTTTTTATTGTTCCAAAAAACATATTTGTGATTAGGATAGGTTTAATAATTAATGAACAGAGGAGGACTTTCTGTACAATCATTGATTTGCATTGACTTCTGAACAGGGAGTGTAAACTAATCTAGCTTCAGAGTTGGTATAATACGTTTTATTAAAATAAGAAGGGAATACAAAAATGAAAAAATCATCTCAAAATGTGCGCCGCATCACAATTTCTGCGGTATTCCTCAGTATTTCACTGATATTAAAAACAGCATTTTCTTTTTACATACCTATGTTTGGGCAAAACGGAATGAGTATTGGAATTTCGGGCATTTTCTCGATCATGCCATCTATTTTGTTTGGGCCTGTTTATGGTGCTGTTATTTCTGGACTTTCTGATTTTTTAGGGTATATTTTACGGCCAATGGGAACATATATACCCCTTATGTCGCTGGTTGCAGCTGCTGGTGGATTTATTAGGGGAGCATTATGGGTTGCCCTGAGAAACAAAGACAGTAAAAAAATGAGAATCTCAGTGGTAGTATGCTCTTTTATTTTTTTAATAGCAGGCATATGCAATATTTGGTTTATGTCTGACGATGGAATTGATAATAAATTTTACGACCATGTACAGAAAGAAGAGATCAATACGGACAACATGCACTTTGTGAGCAAAATGCTGATAACAAGAACAATTGACACGAAGGATCCATCTGGAAATCTGGAAACCTATATTACTTTTATGACAGAGGGTTTAATTGGGAGTGCAGCTCTAGGAATAATTTTAATAGCCGCTGAACTTTTTATTTCAAAGAAGCTACTTAAGGGTTCACTCAAATCAGAAATTCCTCAGCTTCTTATTGCTATGATTACCTCTGGTCTAATTGTTACTACACTTAACACTATCATATTGCGTGAGACAATTTATACCGCATGGAAGGCACTCCCATTTATGATAATATGGATTCCCCGAGTGATTGAGGAAATTATGGGTAATACAGTAAAAGCATACTTTATTACATCTCTGTGGGGGATTTTCAGGAAGACTCATAGATTAAACGAAATGATTGTTGGGGTCAGTAATAGGAGCGAAATTCAAAAAGAGAAATCTGGTTGAAATTTTGACAATCTTTTAACACATTTCTTATTGACAATGATTATCAATTGATTTAATATAGTATTGATAGATAAATGAGAATTATTATCAAATTAACATAATGTTTGAAGGCGGGGTATATATGACATTGGATACGGTGAATAGAGGAGAAGAAATAGAAATATTATCAATCAAGGATAAGGATATCCGTGCTCAAGCCATTCGTTTATGTATATATGAGGGTTCAAAGTTGAAATGCTCTGAAAAACTTCCTTCTGGTCCTATTGTATTGCAGAACAGAATGCAGGAAGTAGCTATCAGCAGAAAGCTTGCTCAACAAATAGTTATTTCAAAGGTAAGTTAATTGAAGGTCACTTCGGGGGTATTTATGAAGCAAAATAAAGAGCACCTTGTTCTTGTTGGAAATCCGAATGTAGGTAAGTCGGTTTTCTTTAATACACTTACAGGTAAATATGTTGATGTGTCGAATTTTCCGGGAACAACGGTAGATATAAGCACCGGACGGTTTGATGATTATATAGTTGAGGATACTCCAGGAATATATGGTGTATCCTCCTTTAACGATGAAGAAAGAGTAGCCAGGGATGTAATTCTCAATGGAGATGTCGTTCTGAATGTTATTGATGCTGTCCACATGCAGAGAGACATTTTTTTGACACAGCAGCTTATTGATATGGGAAAAAAGGTAATAGTTGCAGTAAATCTTATTGATGAGGCAACGAAAAACGGTATTAAAATAGACATAAAAAAGCTTTCCGGATTTTTAGGGGTAGAGGTGTTTGCAACCTCAGCACTAAAAGGCATCGGGATTGATGATATAAAGAAAAATATTACAAAGGCCAGAGTCGGAAATAAAACTGAAGGTATTCAGGAAATGATCTCAGAGATGGTATCTTCCAAAGTCTCTGAGGCGGAGGCATTACTCGTTCTGGAAGAGGATGAGGTGATTTCTGAAAGAAAAGGCCTGAAGCCCGGTGACAAACGTGATGAAATTTATAAAAAAAGAAGAGAACGAGTTGACAAAATAATCAATGAAGTGGTTTCGGATTCCTTTGAGGGCTCAAGTTTCGGTACAAAGCTGGGCAGGCTTATGTTGAAACCCATCACCGGACTTCCTATTCTACTTGTGATTTTAACTGCAATGTTTTGGTTTATTGGTGTTTTTATCGCTCAAATTGTGGTCGATTTTACCGAAGCCACAGTTATGGAGGGGATTTATAAGCCATTTATTGAAGATATTCTGAGTTTTATACCTAAGGATTCATTTTTAGGTAGTCTATTTATTGGCGATTTTGGGCTCCTGACAATGACTCCGATATATATGCTGGGGCTTTTGCTTCCCCTTACCATAGGTTTTTATCTGTTAATGTCTCTGATGGAGGATTCAGGCCTTCTGCCAAGGATTGCAGTTTTATCCGACAAAGCACTGTCAAAAGTTGGATTGAACGGAAGAGCAATAATTCCGCTTATTCTTGGCTTCGGTTGTGTTACCATGGCTACTTTGACCACAAGGTTATTGGGCTCAAAAAGGGAAAGAATCATTGCTACTTTTTTACTGGGACTGACCATTCCTTGCTCTGCTCAGTTCGGAGTAATAATCGGTCTTCTGACGCCTTTAGGCTTTAAGTATATAATTGGCTATACTGTGATATTAATATTAATATTCGGGATTTCCGGGGCCCTGATGAATAGGTTCCTTCCGGGAGAATCCACTTCGCTGTTTATTGATTTGCCGCCTATCAGGCTGCCTCAGGCAATGAATGTATTGAAGAAGACTATGGTGAAAACAAAGGCATTTATATTTGAAGCAACTCCGATATTTGCTATCGGTGCTGTTTTAATTACCATATTGCAATATACAGGAGCTTTAACTGCCATTGAGCATGCAATAGCACCTGTGACTGTACAATGGCTGAAGCTGCCTGATCAGGCATCGGTAGTATTTATTATGGGCCTAATCAGGAGAGACTTCGGAGCGGCCGGCTTAAGCCATATGGTATTAACAAACGGCCAAATGTTTGTGGCACTGATAACCATCACCTTATTTGTACCCTGTGTAGCTTCAATCATTATGATATTCAAGGAAAGATCAAAACTTGAAGCAAGTGCAATATGGCTTGGAAGTTTTGCCATAGCATTTCTGATCGGAGGGATTCTGGCAAGGTTTATAATTTAAGTACTGTTTCAGGTCCTTGTCAATTTGATCTGTGATTTGCCTGGCAAATAGTTGCAGTTGAAGGAAGGTAGATATATGTTAATTAAGTGTCCTGAGTGCAGTTACACTTTCGATAGCACCATTATTGACGATAACATTAAAAAAGAAAATACAAAATGCCCAAGATGTGGTAAAATATATATTAATAAAAAAGGATGTGAAGACTGCAAAGGCTGCTCTTTGTGGAAGACCTGTAAAAAAGACTGAGGGGAGTTTTGTTTTGAATACTGGTGATAGTGCCTTTTTAAAGGAGAAATTGAAGGAATGTGGCTACAAGTTCACCGGCCAGAGGGCTGCAATTCTCGAAGCTATGATT
>JAEYWA010000266.1 GCA_023431385.1 Bacillota bacterium
CAGACACACAACTTCCCTCCCTCCGATGGTAACAATTGTGCCGGGAATAAGCCGTAGTATTTATTAAATACTATAGGGAATCAAGCTAAATACAGCACACAGTATATTATATATTAATTTTCAAAAAAGTGTCAACATTTATTTATAAAAGTAAGACAAGTTACAGTATTTTAGTTCCCAGCGACTTTCCGCCCACAAGGTGATAGTGAAGGTGGAAAACCGTCTGACCAGCATCTACTCCGCAATTGTTTATAAGTCTGTATCCACTCTCTGCTATTCCCAGCTGTTTTGCTATTTCATTTGCTGCAAGATGTATATCCTTCATTATTCCAACATTATCTGCAGTTAATTCATTATGTGAAGGAATATGCTCTTTCGGGATGATAAGCACATGCACAGGTGCCTCCGGATTTATATCATGAAATGCATACACCTTATCTGTCTCATAGACCGAGTTTGATGGAATTTCCCCGTTTATGATTTTACAAAAAATACAATCGCTCATTTTATCTACCTCCAAATTAAAACTGTAGAAGCAGTTTCAGCACTTAATGCTCCTGCTGAAACTGCTCTAATAAACAACATTTACTACTTTATTTGTCCCTCTATCACTGGTATTGCAGCCTTTAAAGCATCATTTATCTTCGCTGCATCCTTACCGCCTGCCTGAGCCATATCTGGACGTCCACCACCCCCGCCGCCGGCTACTTTTGCAACTTCTTTTATAATATTTCCGGAATGAACTCCCTTTGCCAACAAGTCTTTAGTAGCTGTGACTATAAAGGTTACCTTGTCTCCATAGCTGGAGCCCAGTACTACAACACCTGATTCAAGTTTGTTTTTTAGCATGTCTCCGGTATTTCTGAGTCCGTCTATATCGAGATTATCAAAACGTGCTGTTACAACTTTTACACCCTTGACTTCTACTGCTTTTGCAAGAATATCATCAGCTTCACCACTGACAAGTTTATTTCGTAGCTGTTCGATTTCCTTTTCTGCATTCTTGAGGTCCTGTCCAAGAGCTTCAACCTTCTTAAGACTATCCTGTGGTGACGCCTTCAGAGCCTGTGAAACCTCGTTTAGCATACTTTCCTTCTCTGCATAGTATTGTATTGCAGCTTCACCTGTCAGTGCTTCCAATCTTCTTACACCGGCAGCTACACCGCTTTCACCCAATATCTTAACCAACCCTGCCTGGGCAGTATTCTTCAAGTGGGTGCCACCGCAAAATTCTATACTGTAATCTTCAACTTTTACCACTCTAACAGTGTTCCCATATTTCTCACCGAACAAAGCCATTGCTCCAAGCTTCTTGGCTTCATCAATTGGCATTTCCCTGACATCAACCTCCATACTTTCAAGTATAGCCTGATTTGTCAAATCCTCGACCTTCTTTAACTCATCGGCAGTCATAGCTGAGAAATGGCTGAAGTCAAATCTGAGTTTGTTAGGTTCAACAAGTGAACCAGCCTGATGGACATGATCTCCGAGAACAGTTCTCAATGCCTTATGCAAAAGGTGAGTAGTAGTGTGGTTTCTGCATATGGCCATCCTTCTCCTGGTATCTATTTCAGCTTTGCACAGATTACCTGTTTCAATCAAACCGCTCTCAACAAAACCGGAATGCAGGTATTTTCCATCAGCAGTTTTAGTACAGTTATTTATTCGAGCCTTACCGTTCTTGGTTGATATGATACCGGTATCCCCAACCTGTCCGCCGCTCTCGGCATAGAAGGAAGTCTTATCTAGAATTACAGTAACCTCGTCACCTTCCTGAGCAGTTTCTGAGATTTCACCATCTTTTACAATGTAGAGAATTTTAGCATCAACTAAGGTCTCTTCATAGCCGGTGAAGATAGTTTTAAGGCTCTTGTCCAGCTTGTTGAAAACACTGTCTGCCCAGGCAGAAGTATCTTTACTGTTATGAGCATCTCTTGCCTTTTTCTTTTGAGCATCCATTTCCTTCTTGAAGCCGTCCTCATCTACTCCAAGGCCATTCTCCTCAGCTATTTCCCTTGTAAGATCAAGAGGGAAACCGTAGGTGTCATGGAGCTTAAATACCATTTCACCCGGAAGGACTGTCTGCTTGTTTTCTTTGATTTCAGAAATAAATTCATTGAGTATAACTATTCCCTGATCAACTGTTGCTTCAAAACGTTCCTCTTCAATTTTTATTACTTTCTTAATGTAGTCTGCTTTTTCTGCAAGCTCCGGGTACGCCTCTTTGGACTCGTTTATTACAACCATGGCAACATCATAGAGGAAGGGCTTGTTAATACCCAGAAGTCTGCCATGTCGCGCTGCCCTTCTCAGAAGTCTTCTAAGAACATAGCCTCTACCTTCATTTGAAGGAAGTACTCCGTCACAAACCATCATTGTTGTGCTTCTGATGTGGTCTGTTATTACACGTATTGAGATATCTGTTTTTTCAGACTTTTTATACTCTACACCGGCGATTCTGCAAATATAGCTTAATATGTTAAGAACGGTGTCAACTTCAAAAAGGTTGTCTACACCTTGAGAAATACAAGCCAATCTTTCCAGACCCATACCTGTGTCAATATTCGGATGTGACAGTCTTGTATAGTTGCCCTGCTCGTCTTTGTTGAACTGTGTGAAAACATTATTCCAGAACTCAACATAGCGGTCACACTCACAGCCCACTTTACAATCCGGGCTGCCACAGCCTTTTTCAGGACCTCTGTCAAAATATATTTCCGAACAAGGACCGCAAGGACCTGTACCATGCTCCCAGAAATTATCCTTCTTTCCCATTCTTACTATTCTTTCAGGAGGCAGGCCGATATCCTTATTCCAGATTTCAAAGGCCTCATCATCATCTTCGTAAATTGTAACCCACAGCTTGTCAACAGGCATTTTCAGATCCTGGGTACAGAATTCCCATGCCCATGGAATAGCTTCCTTTTTAAAGTAGTCACCAAAGGAAAAGTTACCGAGCATCTCAAAATAAGTACCGTGGCGAGCTGTTTTACCTACATTTTCTATATCAGGTGTTCTTATGCACTTTTGACAGGTTGTAACCCTTTTTCTAGGTGGTTCTTCCTGGCCTGTAAAATACGGTTTTAACGGAGCCATACCTGAGTTGATAAGCAAAAGGCTCGGGTCATTTTTTGGTACTAAAGGTGCACTTGCCATTCTTAAATGGCCCTTGCTTTCAAAAAAGCTAAGATAACGTTCTCTAAGCTCATTTAATCCTAATTTCTGCATATTAACCTCCTAAGCCACTTTAGTGGCTTTGAGCCGCATGGCGGCCACAAAATGTAATGAAATTTGTCTTCTCCCATATCCGCTATAAGGCGAATAAAGGAGGTTAATTGGCCATGTGCGTTATCAAAGTATTCGCTTAAACTCACTACTTCAATCAAGTACTATAGATACTTTGAATATGTCGCTCGGCCATAAATTCATAGGTTAGTTTGAAAGACGAGCATCAGCGAAGTCCTTCAAACTAATCTCCCAAGCCACCGAAGGTGGCTTTTATACGCGCATAGCGCGTTCACAAATAATAATGAAAAGCACGATGACTTACCGAATGTATTTTTCACGCTACCCTCCATTTGCTGAAATTCAGCGACAAAATTGTAATTCCATACAATAAAAAACCCCCATCCCAAAACCAATTGCTATATAAAGGTATATAGTAACTGATTAAAAGGGACGAGAGACAATCTCACGCGGTACCACCCTAATTCCCCTGATACGGGGCTCTTGGATTAACGTTAACGCCGTATATACGTCCTGTCTTTTTGCCGACAGAAAGCTCAGGAACTGCTTCACAAAATACCCGGTAAGAGCTCTCACCAGCCGCTCTCTCTCTAAAACCAAAAGTATAGCGCTACTTCTTTCCTTCATTGCCATTTACAAAAAAATTATATACAATCCTGTAATATCATGTCAAGCGTCATTTAGTTAATATCAGCACTAATATAATCCGGCTGTTACCAGTAACTCAGAATTCATTAAGATACTCCTATTCTAATTATAGCCGTTCCCGCTGTTGACTATACTTCCAGCGAGACATACTTTACCGCAGGATAAAATCAATCAGCTCCAAAGGTTTTGAAAGTAAAACCTGAGCACCATATTCCTCAAGTTCTTCCCTGCTTCTGAAGCCCCATAATGCTCCGGCGGCATACATTCCTGCATTTCTTGCAGCTTCCATATCTCCGCCCGAATCACCAAGATATATTACCTTTTGTGGGTCCATTTCAATTACACTGGCTGCCTCAAGCAATGCTGCCGGATCGGGTTTTCTTGGTATTCCTTCCCTTTCACCAAATACCACCTCGAAGTATTCGGCTCCGAGAATCTTTTCCACTATTTCACTTGTAGGCTTTTGAGGTTTATTGGAACAAACACCCATTTTAACGCCCAGCTTCGAGAGGCTGCTAAGCATTTTTAACGTGTTTTCATAAGGTCTTGTTTTATTAATGTAATTTCTATTATAAATAATTCTGTATTCAGCCAGTATACTTTCAAGCACCGAGTCAGGTGTAGCTGCCGGAGCTGCGCTTTTGATCAGTTGTCTTACACCATTGCCGATAAATTTTTTATATGCGGCTGTCGGATGACTGCTGTAACCGTATTTATTAAGTGCTTCATTGGCACTGTCTGCCAAATCCTCTAGAGAGTTAATAAGTGTTCCATCCAGATCAAATATTACCGCCTTAAAATCCATAAGTTCCCCCTGTAACATGTTTTTTAAAACTTAAAATACATTAGACCTATAAACACCACAAGTATACAATATAAGCCCATTCTCGTCAATTTGAGAAGATTTTTATGCACTTTCTTTAAATCAGCAATAAGGATTTACAACTGTTATTTATTTTTAACCGAATATATGCTCTGAATTATGAACATGCTAATTTTAATTGATTCATTTGTCATATTTATGTATAATTACTTACAAATGAAAGCTATTCAAATGTGGTTTGATAGAGTATTACAGCTTCTTTGTGAATTTTTATAACGTGTAGGTTATTTTCGATTCGTTATATTGGTTAAATTAATTGGCACGGGCAATGAATAGTAATTTACCCCACCCATGCCGGAAATGGAGATATATATGAATGTTATTGAAGGCGGAGTAACAGCTCCGAAAGGGTTTACAGCTGCCGGTGTAGCTTGTGGAATCAAGAAAAATAATAATAAAGACCTTGCTATTGTCTGCTCTGAAGATAACGCGGTTGCTTCAGGAGTATTTACTACCAATGTGGTTAAAGGGCACTCTCTTCAGTTATCAATGGAACATATAAAAAACGGAATCGCGAGAGCCATTGTAATAAACAGCGGTAACGCTAATGCCTGCGTTGGCGAAGCGGGCTATAAGGATGCCAAGGATATGACTGCACTTACTGCAGAACTACTGCATTGTGAACCTGAAGATGTTTTGGTTAACTCAACAGGAGTTATCGGTTCAAAATTAAATATGCCTTCTGTCAGATCGGGAATCAGGTCTGCAGTTAATACTTTAAGTAAGGATGGCAGTTCGGATGCTGAAGAAGCAATCATGACAACAGATTTATTAAAGAAAGAAATAGCAGTTGAAATAGAAATACAGGGAGAAACCGTTAGAATCGGCGGAATGGCTAAAGGCTCCGGAATGATTCATCCGAACATGGCAACAATGATAGGTATAATAACTACAGATGCAAATATCTCCAGAAGTCTGTTGGATAAAGCATTAAAAGCCTGTGTCAAATCTACCTTTAACAGGGTATCTGTAGATGGTGATACAAGCGTATGCGATTCAGTTTTTGTCCTGGCTAATGGGTTTGCCGATAATGATGCCATTGTTAAGGATGACTATGAATATTCAAAATTTGTAGATGCTCTGATGTTTGTCTGTACTTATCTCGCAAGACTTATAGCAAAAGACGGAGAAGGAGCCACAAAACTTGTAGAAATTATGGTTGACGGTGCTGCTGATGAGGAGGATGCCTATAAAGTAATTTGCTCTGTAGCAAAGTCCCCTTTGGTTAAAACAGCTATATTCGGTGAAGATGCCAACTGGGGCAGAATAATTACAGCGGTCGGATATTCCGGTGCTTCCTTTGATCCCAATCTAACCGACATCCAAATTGGAAATATTCTGGTTTGCAGGAACGGAACTGCGGTTGATTTTGATGAAGCAGCAGCAAAACAGGTATTGAGGCAAAAAGAAATAGCAATAAAAATCAATCTAAAAAAAGGTAAGGTATCTGACAGGATGTGGACCTGTGATTTTTCATATGATTATGTGAAAATTAACGGAAGTTACAGAAGCTAGTAACTAAAATAATTGCCGAATATTTCTTCAACTGATATAATGTATTTAAAAAGGTGACTAGGGGGTATTACTGATGTCAGCACAATTGGTTTTGTTTAAAGTTAACAATGAGGTTTTTGCCATTAGTATTAATCATGTAAATATTATTGAAAAGGTTAGCGAAATCTATAAAGTACCTGATACACCTGTTTATATCGAAGGTTTGATTAACCTCAGGGGTAAGGTTCACACAGTGTTTAACCTCAGAAAAAAATTCGGATATCAGCCAATTGATTTTGACGATAATACCCGTATTATTATTTTGAATCACGAATCCATGGTCGGTCTTCTGGTAGACGAGGTGTGCGAAATTTTCTCTGCCGAAGATTCCAGCATAAAACCTGCTCCAGATCTGATTTCAGGTCTTTCAGGCAAGTTCTTCAGCGGAGTTGTTGAGAGAGATGGCAAAATAGTCTTGATTCTTGACCTCGAGAAGCTTTTTGAGAAATAAATGCAGAAATAAAATCTAAATGCCCCGTTCCACACTAAAGGAACGAGGCGTTTTTTGAAGGTGTTCATATTTTAAATCTCTCTACGGATTTTCTTAATTCTCCAGCCAAATGGCTAAAGTTTTCGGAATCCGCATATAACTTGTCCACAGCTGCGTTTTGTTCTTCGGTGTAACTTTGGACTCGACTTGATTCTGCTGCGATTTCATCAGCGGAAACCCCTATATGATTTACAAGTTGAACAAAATCCTCTTTTTGTGAATCCATTTCCTGTAGGTAATCATTAATATTACACAACTGTTCGTTTATGTTTCCGATGCAATGTTCTATTTCGGTAAAACTCTGATTGGTATGAGCTACTGCTTTACTCTCCGAATCAATTCCTTCACTAAGTTCCTTAAATGTATCTGAAAGCATCATTGTATTCTTAACTATACTTTCAAGCATGTTTTTTACTGTACCAGCCTCAACACCAGTTTGTTCTGAAAGACCTTTAATCTCCTGGGCAACCACTGAGAAGCCCTTTCCGGCTTCACCTGCCCGGGACGCTTCTATTGTAGCATTAAGAGAAAGCAGATGTGTTTGTTTGGTGATATTCTGTATTGTGGAGGTCACAGTATTTATTTGTTTCATCTGCTGCTGTAGCTTCGTTGCTATATCGTTCATTATGGCTGTGCTTCTAAGATTTCTGGACGATATTGTATCAAGCTTATCAATCTGTGCTTTACCGTTATGCGCTGCGTTATTCAATGAACTAAGGTAGCTGTATACATTTTGCGACAATTCTTTTGAAGTTGCTATCTGTTTAGCAAGACTCCCTATACCAAAAGCCACACGTTTTGTGTCATAAGCTTGTTTTTTTATATTTTCACTTATACCATCAACCGAAACTCTTGTATTCTCTGTTTGCTTAATGGAACTGCAAGCTGTTTCATACATAATATCGGACATGGCTTCTATTTCTTTACTGGCTGAACTTATACCCATTATCAGTTTTTTAAGGTTAATTGTCATATTATTAAAATGTTCTCTTAGACTATTTATTTCATGAATATCTACCCTGCTGTCATATAAGCTGACTTCAAAATTGCCTTCTTCTATCTTCTGAATTTGTCTGGTCAATTCAACAACAGGTTTTGAAATATGTTTTGAGTATAATATTGAAACAAGTAAAGTTACACCTAGTGTTACCATTACTACAACCGATATCATTAAAACGTACTGTCTTACAGAAGCCATAACAGTGGAGTACTGTGTTTGTGAACAAATAGTCCAGCCTGTTATGGCAGATTTATTCATATATATTGCTTTCCTGCTGTCTTGGTCATTATATGTAATATGCAGCGCTGTTGAATCCCTAGACAAGTATTTACTTAAGCTGGCGTTGGAAATTCTTGAATTTATCCGCTTATTGTCTTGATGGAAGATTATATTCTGATTGCTATCTACTACAACAATTTCATGGCTGTTATCATCAATAGATAAAAAGCTGAAGAAATTATTATAGTCTACCAATGCCGTAATACTGCCTGCGAAGGCTGCTAAGCTTCTTACAGGTTTGGAAACGGGTATTACAAGCTTGTCTAATTCTTTTGAATATACAGGTTCTCCTACCATTATCTCATCTTTTTTTATTTTTCTGATCTTTTCAAACATCTCTTTATCATAAAAGTTTTTATCTTTAAAAAGCTTGTAATTCTTTGACCCGGCTGCTATTATTCTGCCGCTGGTGTCACAGAGGTACATGGAATTAATAATTTTTCCGGAACCTTCAACTGCATTTTTCATTGATAGCTGAATATTGCTGTAAATCTCGGTGTCAAGTTTCCTGGAGCTGTTTACAGTTTCCAGCGCAACAAGAAAATCTGGCTGTGAAGAAACTCCTTTAATTATACTGTCTATACTGCTTATCTTCACGTCAACACTATTTTTTGTATTAACAGAACTTGCTTTAAGTGAATTTAACGACAGATCGGTTATTTTTCCAAATGTTGTTATGTAAGTTGATGAACTGATTGCAATTATAGGTATAAGAGTTATAGTTACCATTACAAATAATAGCTGCGCTCTAAGGGTATTTTTTTTAATTAATAATTTATTTGTAGCTTTTCTAAGTGTCATATTGTTTTCTCCAACCTTAAAATAAAAATCGTGGTACCCTTGCTTTACAGCATTTATAAGTACCACGACTGAATAACTGAAGAATTTTACTTTATTTTTGCTCTTTCGGTATCATAATTTTCCAAAGGGATATATCCAACTTCCTTTGTCAGGTCAGTTGCAGTATCGAGATAAAATTCTACAAATTTCTTTACTTGAGGAGAATTTAATTTTGCTTTATTAATATAAATATAAAGTGGTCTTGAAAGAGGAGCATAGGATTTGTCCTTTATTGTATCAAAGGTCGGTTCAACCGGCCCTTTTCCCGCATCGATTTTAAGAACCCTTAGTTTGTCGGCATTTTCTTCATAATATGCAAATCCGAAGTAACCCATTGCACTTTTATCACCTGCAATACCCTGTACCAATACGTTATCATCTTCGCTTGGAGTAAAATCTGTTCTTGCTTCCTTTGCTTTTTTATTGATTGCTTCTGTGAAGAATTCAAATGTACCCGAGTCGGTTCCGGGACCGTAAAGTTTTAAAGGTTCATTAGGCCATGCGGAATTAACATCTTTCCAGGTCTTAACGGTACTATTCTTGGCCCAAATCTTGTTAAGTTCTTCTACAGTAATTGAATCAATCCATGTATTATCTTTGTTTACCACGACTGAAATTCCATCATATGCTACTTCAAGTTCAACATATTCAATTCCATTTGCTTTGGCCTTGTCTTTCTCTTCCTGTTTTATGGTTCTCGATGCATCACATATATCAATTTCTCCGGCAGTAAACTTTTTCATTCCTCCGCCGGTTCCTGACATTGCAACTGATACTTCAACATCGGGCTGTTCATTTTTAAACTCTTCTGCAACCGCCATTGTTATCGGATAAACAGTACTTGAACCATCTATTACAATTTTCCCGGTAAGTTTTTCACCTGTGCTGGCTGTACTTGTCTTACCGGTTGCATTATCTCCTGCACCACTGTCGGCATTGCTGCCGCATGCGGTTACTGTTACTGTTAATGCCACCCCCAAAGCCAGGGATGTTATTCTTTTTAAAATCACAGAATTTTTCATTTCAAACCTCCAATTTAATAATCATAATTATTATTTCTAGGCAAATAGAATTCTAATACTATCAAATATTTTCTATTTGCTACATTTTCATTATATTACCTGTTTTTAAAGAGAGTATTCGGTTTAGGTTAACTATTGTTAATTAGTTATTAAGAAAGCTTAACATTTACTTGCGGTTGGATGTAAGAAGTTGGAGGTTAGTGGTTAGAAGTTAGATACTGGTAGTTTGATGTAAGTAGAATGTAAGAAGCGTGCAGCTAGCGAGTATAAGAACAAGCGCTGGTTCAGTTGCTGATCAATAGCAAAAGAAGCCGCGGTTTTGAAGCAAAGTCAGCCTCCTTACCGTAGTTGATGATAGTTGAAGAGGCATAGTATCAACTGCCTTAGCGCAGTGATGCTATGCCTCTTACCCTAGTAAATTAATAATCAGTTATTATGTCTATTCTATTGATTTCTGATATTTATTTCTTAATACAATGGCAATGGCGTTTGTTGTGAGCAGTATTGCTAAAAGTACAATGATACCTGCTGCAGCGAGATCCTTGAATTCTGCCTTTGGAAGCCCCATCCAGTAGTATATTTGCAGTGGAAGAGCTGTAAACACCGAGAAGACATTGTCCGGTAGCTTTGATACATATGTTGCAGCTCCTACCATCAATAGGGGAGCACTTTCTCCTAACGCTCTGGACACTGAGAGGATAACTCCTGTAAAGATTCCAGGTAATGCAGAAGGTATTACAATTTTTCTGATAGTCTGCCATTTTGTAGCGCCGAGAGCGTAGGAACCGTGTCTTAAGTATTGCGGCACTGCCTTAATTGCCTCCTGAGAAGATACGATAACTATGGGGAGAACAACCAGTGACATTGTAAGTGCACCTGATAAGATACTCTTTCCGAGACCCAAAGTTCTGACAAACACTGCCAGACCAAGCAAACCATACACAATTGAAGGAGTTCCCGATAGGTTTGAAATGTTGATTTTTATAAATTTAGTCAATCTATTGTTTTTTGCGTATTCTTCAAGATATATGGCTGTACCCAATCCTACCGGTACCGCAAAAGCTATTGTCAGAAGAATAATGTTTACGCTTCCTACTATACCAGGAAGTATACCTGCTTTTCTTGGAAATCTTGACGGAAAGTTTGTAAAGAAGGTTTTTGTAATAAAGGGGACTCCCCTTCTTATAATATCGATCAGAAGTATAGCCAATACAATAATACCGATTAATGTAACACAAAATATTACACCATGGAATATTGAATTTTTAAGTTTTCTATATTTTATATGATTCATGTGCGAACCCTCCACCCTACTATATAAATTCAATCTATTCACAGCCTTTTAATATTCCTTTCGGTACTTATCCACCAAGTGATGTGAAAGGATATTGAGTCCGAGTGTGATCAGGAATAGCAGCAGACCGACGGCGAAAAGTGAATAGTATCCCACCGTTCCATGAGGATTATCGCCCTGACTAGCCTGTACGATAAAAGACGTCATGGTCTGTACACTTTCAAGAGGATTAAAAGTAAGGTTTGGTCTCGCTCCAGCAGCTATCGTAACAATCATAGTCTCCCCTATTGCTCTGGAAATTGCCAGAACGAATGAAGCAGATATTCCCGAAATTGCGGCAGGAACAACAACTTTTAAAGATGTCTCCATTTTTGTTGAACCTAATGCCAAAGCTCCCTGACGCAAGCTGTCAGGAACCGCCCTTAATGCATCCTCACTTAGTGAAGATACTAACGGTATTGTCATGACTCCAACTGCTAAACTGGCACTCAAGGCATTAAAAATTTCTGTTTGAGGAAGTATATTTTTTAAGAAAGGTGTAATTGTCGTTAGTGCAAAGTATCCGAAGACAATGGAAGGTATTCCGGCAAGAACCTCAAGTATCGGCTTAATAATCTTCCTTACCTTTTTATTTGCATATTCACTAAGGTAAATTGCCGTAAATAACCCAATAGGTATAGATATAACTGCTGAAATTAATGTAATCAAAACTGTTCCGCTAACAAGGGGAAGAACTCCGAACTCAGGATCACTAAACAGTGGTGTCCAGACCTTTCCAAAAAGGAAGTCCTTTATGGGTATCTCAGCAAAAAAACCGAGAGAGTCTCTGAGCAGAGAGATTACTATTCCCAAGGTTGTTAGTATTGTTATTATTGCAAATAAGAAAAATAGATTTCTGGCTACAACATTGGAAATTTTCATTCTTTTTATACGGCTGTTGACCATTTGTTTATCTTTTGTAGTATTTGCTGTATGTGACATATATATGCTCCAGCCTCCATTTTACACATAAATATAAACCTGATTCACAACTTCATAATAACACTAATAAAAAAAAGCAAAAAGTAAACTGCTGTTAAGCCCATGTTAATAAAATGTTAAGTTAAAATCCTGTTAATATTTATTGTTAACCAAACAGTATTAATTTAATGAGCAAATTAAATAGTTAATAACTAGGTTAATTTATTTATTAATGAAGATAATAGAAAATAGTCTTTCAATACTAATATTATTATTAACATCAAGTTAACATGGAATTAAACCTTCTTTAAAAATGTGTTGTTATGATTAAATTACCTAATAAATAATGGATAGAGGATTACTGTTATGACAAATAATCTTAGAATAACAACCAAGGGCTTAAATTTATTTTATGGAGAACTTCAAGCGTTAAAGGATGTCTCCATCGAGATTCCCAGCAATCAGGTCACAGCATTTATCGGACCCTCCGGTTGCGGAAAATCTACTTTTTTAAAGACACTTAACAGAATGAACGATTTAATATCGAACGTTAAAATAACAGGTGAGGTCTATTTCGACGGTTTGAATGTTTATAAAGAGTATGATATAGTTGAGTTGAGAAAAAATGTCGGAATGGTTTTCCAAAAGCCAAATCCGTTCCCCATGTCTATATATGACAACATTGCTTACGGGCCCAGAATCCACGGAGTTAAATCCAAAGCCAAACTGGACGACATTGTTGAAAATAGTCTAAGAAACAGTGCTCTTTGGGATGAAGTAAAGGACAGGCTGAAGCAAAATGCTTTGGGGCTTTCGGGGGGGCAGCAACAGCGTTTGTGTATAGCAAGGGTTTTAGCTGTGGAACCTGAGGTTGTATTAATGGACGAACCAACTTCGGCACTTGACCCTATATCGACTCTTAAAATCGAGGATCTTATTGAAGATTTAAAGCAAAAATATACAATAATAATTGTTACACACAATATGCAGCAGGCAGCCAGAATTTCCGATTTGACTGCATTTTTTCTCCATGGAGAAATAGTTGAGTTCGGTGATACAAATCAACTTTTCAGTAATCCTAAGGATAAAAGAACTGAGGACTATATAACAGGACGATTTGGATAAAAGTTTTTAATAGCTTAATAAATACTGGCCACAATGGTGGCTCATGGAGGTTATTATGGTCAGACATTCATTTGACAAGGAATTGGAACATTTACAGGATTTGATGGTCAAAATGGCTGGACTGGTAGAACAATCTATAGAGAACTCTATATTGGCTTTAAAAAAGCAGGATATAGAACTGGCAAAAAAAGTCTACCACAGCGATGATGAAGTAGATGAACTTGAAGGAAAAATCGAAAAAATATGTATCAACCTTATTGCCAGGCAGCAGCCGCTGGCAAAAGACCTAAGGACAATTAGCACCGCCCTGAAGATTATAACCGATATGGAACGCATAGCCGACCATGCTGCAGATATCGCAGAACTTACAATAAGAATGGCGGAAATAAAATATCTTAAACCTCTTATAGATATCCCACATATGTCCGATCTTGCAAAAAAGATGGTAACTAGGGCCATTGACTCATATATAAAGCAGGATATCGTTTTGGCGAAAGAGGTTTGTGATTCTGATGATGAAGTGGATAATTTATTTTCAAAAATTGTTCTTGAGCTTATCAATATTATGAAAAATAATCCTGAGACTGTTGAACAGGCAACAGATTTTATGTTTATTGTAAAGTATCTTGAACGAATCGGTGATCATGCAACAAATATAGCTGAGTGGGTTGTCTTCAATGTAACTGGCTCACATGATCATCTCGCCAGGAAGATAGATTAAGCAGCTTTTCATTACTATTTGTGTACGCGCTGTGCGCGTAAATGGGAGATTATATGTCTAAACAATCAATTTTTGTTGTTGAAGATGAAATGCATATTCAACAACTAATTAAATATAATCTTGAATCTAACGGTTTTAAGGTTTCTGTTTTTGATAATGGGGAAGATTTATTGGAATACAGTAAGGAAAATGTCCCTTCCCTTTTTATTCTTGATATCATGCTCCCCGGCATAGATGGTTTGGAGGTATGTAGACAACTCCGTCAAAATCCCGTTACCAAAAGTATCCCTATAATTATGCTTACAGCCAAAAGCGAAGAGTTTGATAAGGTTCTTGGGCTTGAGCTTGGAGCCGACGATTATATTACAAAACCCTTCAGCGTCAGAGAACTACTAGCCAGAATTAAAGCCCTTTTCAGAAGGATAAATACTGTTTCTGAACCCAAGCTGGATGTTATAACTCACGCTGATATTACTATCGACTGTACAAGAAGAGAAGTATATAAGGGTGACAGGCTAATTGAAATGCCTCTGAAAGAATTTGAACTCTTAAAAATGCTGGTTATTAACAAAGGAAAAGTACTTTCACGAGAGCATCTTCTTGACAAAATATGGGGTTTTGACTATTATGGTGAAACAAGGACGGTAGATGTTCATATAAGATATTTAAGACAAAAAATAGAAGATAATGATGAAAATCCTACCTTTATTGAAACCATAAGAGGCATAGGTTATAGATTTACAGATAAAACACCAAATACCAGTCAAAAATAGACTATATGCTCTCCCCCGGAGGTGCTGTTATTGAAATACAAAATTGTTAAGTACACAATTTTTCTGGTTATTATTGCAATCACAATAACGGGAATATTCACATCGTTCCTGGCAAGATATTTTTATAGGTATGAAGTTCAGAACAGCATTGAAAACACTGCTGTTCTTTTAGCGCATCAAATACGACAGGAAGCATCACAAATCAAAGAAATTAACTATGACCAAATTGCAAAGTCATATGCAGAATTACTTAACAGCAAGCCTGCAAAAGACGATAATTTCACCATTTTAACAAGAATAACCATCATCAATTATCAGGGTAAGGTTCTTGGTGAATCTGATTCCTCCCCTCAAGGAATGCAGAACCACCTGAATCGAAAGGAAGTAAAAGAGGCAATTGAAGGTAACCTCGGAATGGACCAGCGTTTCAGTGAAACCATGGAAGTTACATATCTCTACGTAGCGCTACCAATTGAAGAATATGATATAATTGTCCGAGTTTCAATACCTTTATATCAGCTGAACTCCATAAACAAGGCTTTTTTCTTTTATACTATAATAGGAATACTTGTGGGGTTGCTATTTACTATATTAATCTCTGTCAACCTATCCAAGGTAATAACCAACCCTATCCGACAGTTAATTAGTACATCAAAGGAAATTGCAGGCGGTAATTACAAAAAAAGAGTAAATACCACCTCCAAGGACGAAATCGGGCAATTAGCACACACCTTTAATGAAATGGCCGATAAGCTGGAAGAAACCTTGTCGGGAATTATGGATAAGAATTTAAGGGTAGATACTGTAATAAACAGTATGCACGATGGGATAATAGCTATAGATTCGGACTATAAGATACTACTTATAAATACTATTGCCTGTGAAATATTCGGTGTTAAGCACGGCCCAGGTATTATTGGTAAAAGCCTGATTCAAATCACAAGAAATTCTAAGGTAAACTCTTTACTGATTGATACAATTAGGAATAATAGTTCACTGACTGATGAAATAGTGATGTTTTCACCCGCCTCGAGCTCTGACAAAATATTTAGGGTCTATACCAACCCCATTAAAAACATTGATTCAGTTAAATGTATAAACTCAGGTGGAGTAATCACCCTTCATGATGTTACCTCAGTCAGAAAACTTGAGCAGATCAGAACTGAATTTGTTTCAAATGTAACCCATGAGCTTAAGACACCTCTTACATCAATAAGAGGTTTTGTAGAGACTCTAAGAAATGGTGCTATTGAAGATACTGCAGTAGCAGTAAAATTTTTGGAAATCATAGACATTGAAGCTGAACGCCTTCATATGTTGATCAATGACATTCTTCAGCTATCCGAAATTGAGGGTACGAGAAATGATGAAAATGTTATGGAAAACAACCTTACTGAAATTATAGGAGAAGTAATACTTATTCTTGATTCTTCTGCACAAAAAAAGGGCATTCGACTTGAAGTAGAAGCCGACGCAAATATACCTTTGTTTGTAAATAAGAACAGAATAAAACAAATGCTTATTAATCTGGTTGATAATGCGATAAAATATAATGTCGAGAATGGCTCCGTGTATATTAAAGCAGTTAAAACCAACGGGAAAACTGTAATATCCGTTAAGGATACTGGTATAGGAGTTTCTGAGCAGCACCACTCCAGAATTTTTGAACGATTTTACCGTGTCGATAAGGGACGCTCACGAAATATGGGTGGAACCGGATTGGGCCTTTCCATTGTAAAACATATAGTAAATCTATACAGTGGTGATATCAGGGTAGTAAGCCAACCTGGACAGGGATCTGAATTTATTATACAACTACCGCTATGAAGCCAGAAAAGTGTATCAAAACCCCGCTTCCGAGTATATATCACGGTTAGCGGGGCTTCTTAGCTTTTATTCCTATTCATTTAATAAATCGAACTATTCACTAGTTGGTTTTTATTAACCCATTACAACCTTGACCTCATGAGTCTTACCATCATTGAATACAGGCACTATATTTCCTTCTATAACCTTACCATCAACTTCCAGCTGCTTAACGCCCTTTGAAACATGGTTCGGGTTAGTGATGGACACTTCATAGGTAGCATTTCTGAACCTTCTGCTAACCTTATAACCATCCCAAGCTTGTGGAATACAAGGATCAATCATGAGACCATTATAATCGGGCTTGATACCCAGAATGAATTGAGAAATAGCTATAAAGTTCCACGCTGCTGTTCCGGTCAACCAGGAGTTTTTAGCTTCTCCGTGTCTCTTTGCATCTTTACCAGCTATCATCTGGGAGTAAACATATGGTTCCGTTTTATGTATGTCACTGATATGCTCGGTATAGGCAGGAGCAATTTTTGAATATATTTCAAAAGCTCTGTCTCCTCTCCCAAGTATGGTTTCACCACAAGCTACCCAAGGATTGTTATGGCAGAAAATTCCTGCGTTTTCCTTATAACCCGCCGGATAAGTTGAGATTTCTCCCATTTCAATGTAATACTTGGTGAAGGCAGGATTTTGAAGTACCATTCCATGATCGCTGTCCAGATATTTTTTAGCTGAATCAAGTGCCTTCTCCACATGACCGGTTTCAAGACCGATTCCAGCCATGGTACAGAAGCCCTGGGATTCAATGAATATTTTGCCCTCTTCATTTTCCTTGCTTCCAATCTTTCTGCCAAAGTCGTCATATGCACGGATGAACCATTCTCCGTCCCATCCATGTTCCAATACTGTCTTTGACATCGTGTCAACATGTGCCTGAGCTGCCTTAGCTTCATCTTCCAGGCCATTGAGTTGACATAGTTTAACATATTCCGGTCCATAGAATACAAACATACCAGCTATAAATACTGATTCAGCTACCTTACCATCCTTGCTTGTAGTAGTCTGGAAGGATTCACCCGGCACATTGGAGAAACAGTTCAGGTTTAGACAGTCATTCCAGTCCGCTCTTCCTATTAGAGGCAATCCGTGGGGTCCAAGATTATTTACTACATGATAGAAGGAGCGCTTCAGGTGATCAAACAATGGTGCTGCCTTGGACTCATCATTGTCATATGGCACCATCTCTTCTAAAATACCCATATCTCCAGTTTCTTTTATGTACGCGGCAACAGATGCAATCAACCATAACGGATCATCGTTAAAGTTACCGCCTATTTCATTGTTACCCTTCTTGGTTAAGGGCTGATACTGGTGGTATGCTCCGCCTGTCTCAAACTGAGTAGCAGCAATATCAAGTATTCTTTCCCTTGCCCGGTCTGGTATTTGATGAACAAAACCAAGTATATCCTGATTTGAATCTCTGAAGCCCATTCCTCTTCCAATACCTGTCTCAAAGTAAGAAGCACTTCTGGACATATTGAAAGTAACCATACATTGATACTGGTTCCAGATATTTACCATTCTTGATAGCTTATCATCCTTATGTTCCAGTCTGTACTGGGTAAACAGCTGACTCCAGTAATTCTGAAGTTCTTCAAAGGCCGCCTGAACTCCTGCAGGACTACCCTTCTCCTCAATCATTGCATAGGCCTTTTTCTTGTTTATTACACCCTTGCTTTCCCATTTGTCATCTTCGTCGTTCTCAACATAACCAAGAATAAAATCATACTCCTTTTCTTCTCCGGGCTGCAATTCAACTGTAATACAATGTGAAGCCATTGGTCCCCAGCCGTCTGCAATTGTGTTCTTAGGTTCGCCGCTCGAAGGTACATCCGGAGCCTCAAAACCGTTGTATAAACCTACAAATGTATCCCTATCAGTATCGAAGCCTGTTAAACTCGCGTTTACTGAATAAAAAGAATAATGATTTCTTCTTTCCTTATATTCGGTTTTGTGGTAAATTACCGACTTTTCAACCTCAACTTCACCTGTGCTGAGATTTCTTTGGTAATTAGTCATATCATCGTAAGCATTCCATAAACAGAATTCAATGCATGAGAATAACTTTAAGGTCTTATTTGCTGAAGTTGTATTTTTAACTCTCACTCTATGTACTTCACCATTAAAATTCAACGGAACAAAAAATAGTACTTCAGTACTTACTCCGTTCTTGCTTCCGGTGATCTTTGTGTAACCTAAGCCATGTCTGCACTCATAACTGTCCAGATCTGCCTTAACCGGAGACCATCCAGGTGACCATAATGAACCATTATCGTTGATATAGAAGTATCTACCGCCCATATCAATTGGTACATTGTTGTATCTGTACCTTGTTATTCTGCGTAAACGCGCGTCCTTATAAAAACAATAACCACCTGCGGTGTTTGAAATCAAAGAAAAAAATTCTTGTGTTCCCAGGTAATTAATCCATGGATAAGGGGTTTTTGGTGTAGTTATTACATATTCCCGATTTTGATCGTCAAAAAATCCGTATTTCATATTTTTTG
>JAEYWA010000053.1 GCA_023431385.1 Bacillota bacterium
CCGGCTGGTCCGCCGCCGGCCACAATTACATCATAATGTTTTATTGCCGTTAAGTTCTTTGAATATTTAATTTCTGGCATAATAATCTCCTTACCGCTATTGTTTGCGGAATAAGTAGTAATGAAAATCCGCTACCGTATCATTGTTTGTTCAAAAAAACATCCTGGCTTATCAGGGTTTTTTGAAGTTTATTGATTGGTACAGCTTCCGGCTTCACATTATCCTGAATACAGATTGCTGCTGCAGTTCCTGCTGCCTGACCTATACCAAAGCACGGTGGCATTACCCTAAATGCAGATACTGCCTCCGATGACGCTGAAATTGTTCTTCCTGCAACAAGTAGATTGTCGCAATTGAGTGGAACTAGAGATCGATATGGGATACCATACCACTTATCAACAACAACATATTCTCCACCGGAACCATCATCAGCATGTATATCTATTGCATTCGAACACAAGAGAATGTCGTCTTCATAAGTTCTAGACTCTAGTACATCTTCCTTCTGAATTACATACTTACCTTCAATATGTCTTGATTCTCTGATTCCGATTACTGAACCGGTTTCCATCATTTTAGCATTCTCAAAGCCCGGTACATGTTCTTGTAAAAATTTATATACTTCTCTGGTTTGCTTACGTCCCTCAATTGACGCCCGTGTGAGTTCCGAACTCTTTGTTCCATCAACCTCTGTAACACGTGTTGTATTGAGTTTCCATTCCCCCTTCTGGTTCGTTTCATAGGAACCCATTTCGTCACGTTTTATATTCCATTCTCCATTCCTACGACCTTCCTCTATAAGCCAATTAAAAGCTCCATAGAAGGGTCTTTGCATAAGATCTCTATGCTGTTCAATATATTCGTATACCCTGTCAGAATCTACATTGCACACCCTGAAAAACATTGTCGCCGGCTGCATGGTGTTGTCCTTTTTTCTTCCCTTTATTGTAGGAACACCTGCTTTTACAGCCACATCAGCATCTCCTGAGCAGTCAAGCACCATCTTTGCGTTTATGGCACACAACCCCTCCTTACGCGCTGCAATAACACTCTTGATACTATTTCCTTCCATTATACAATCAAGAAACTGGGTGTAATATAGGAGTTCTACACCACTTTCCTTTAGCATGTCCTCAGCTACTATTTTAAGCACTTCCGAATCAAATGGAGTTACATGAGAATGCCCCTTTATAATAAAGGAGGAATATGAAGTTCCTGCTGCGATTTTAGAAGGATGTATTGCACCACCAGCCGCTTCTAATCTATTTATAAGCTCATCAAATATACCTCTGATTATTTGTTTTTCACCTTTACCATCAAAACAGGTCATAAAAGGACCAACCAGCGCAGCTGTAGCCATCCCACCTACAAAGCCGCATCTTTCAATCAGCATTGTGTGAGCTCCATTTCTTGCTGCTGCAATGGCGGCTGCAATACCAGCCGGTCCACCCCCAACCACCAATACTTCAGGTGTATATATATCTTCAATTTTTGCTAAGTAACTTACTTCTGGCATTAAGTATTCCTCCTACTAAACTTTACACTTATCCTTAGCAAGACTTGCGTGTAGTGCTATTTATAATAGCTGACATTATTTTATTCAAAGATAATAGCAACCTTTAAGTCACCATGTTTCCCGGAAGCATATTCAAAAGCCGTCTCCCATTCTTCAATTTTAAAGGTTTTTGAAACCAAACCCTTCGTTTTTAAATTGCCATTTTGTATATTTTCAATTACAAATGGGTAGCAGTATGGGCTTAAGTGGGAGCCAAGTATATCAAGCTCCTTTCTGTCACCAATTATAGACCAGTCTACAGTAGTTGGTTCTCCAAACACACTGAATTCCACAAAACGTCCTAACTTCCTTATCATGTTGAGCCCTTGAACAACACTGGAGGGATGCCCTGTAGCTTCAATATAAATATCACATCCGTAACCCTCCGTTAAATCAAGTATTTTATTTACAACATCCTCTTTACCAGGATTCATAACGATATCTGCTCCAAACTCTTTTGCTTTATCCAAACGCTTATCAACCATATCAAGCACAATTAATTTTTTTGGATTTTGCATTCTAGCATATGTGATCATACCAAGACCAAGAGTTCCTGCGCCCGAAATAACTACCACATCATCATTACGAATCTGTGCTCTGTCTACTGCATGTTTGGAGCACCCATAAGGTTCAATTAACAGAGCAGCACTCAGAGGTATTTCTTCTGGCACTTTAGAAATCACACAGGTTTTAGGGAATCTTACATATTCAGCCATCCCGCCGTTATTTCCTTTTTGGAAGCCAAAAATTGCATGGGGCTGACACATCCAATATCTCCCAGTTTTGCAGAATTTGCACTCTCCACATGGAACAATCTGATCTGCAATAATTCTATCTCCAATATGAAAATCCTTTACATTTTCACCTATTTCAACGACATGACCTAAAAATTCATGTCCTGGAATAAATGGTGGTTCTACCCATGCTGGTTGGTTATCACTACCCCAATACATAGCTGCTCCATGTTGGCACTTTAGGTCACTTGCGCAAACACCGCAGCCTTCTGTTTTGATTATGATATCATCTGGGCCACATTCCGGTGTAGGATAATTTGTTTCAAAACGATAGTCATTTTTACCATATGCTACTATAGCTTTCATAGTTTTTGGTACATTTCCCATAGTGCTTCCCCCTTTGATTTAAATACAATTATAGTTATTTTATGTTAACAAATTCACTGTATTAAAGGTAAAAGATGACTTTACCTTTAATACAAGTTTTATCATGATTTAGACAATGGCACCCTGTTCTTTTAATTTCTTTACCAGAAGCTCAGTGTCCATTTCGCACATGGAACAATTATTCTGTAAACTAATAGCCGCAGCCGTACCAGCCGCCTGACCCATTGCCATACAGGTTGCCATAACTCGAAGTGAACCAAAAGCAGAGTTATCGGAACATATGGTGCGTCCGGCAGTAATCAGATTCTTACTGTTTACAGGGACAAGTACACCATAAGGTATATTATACTCTTGCTTTAAACTAATGCAGTCCTGTGCTATACTGTCGGGCTTATGAATATCTATTACGTGAGTTCCCTTTGCAATAGTGTCCTTAAATGGCTTTGGATTCAATATATCATCTGCTTTCATCTCATACATTCCAACAATACGATAAGTTTCGCGTACTCCGGCCTGTGTTCCTGATTTTAATAGCCAGCAATCTTTAAAGGCAGGAAAATTCTCGCGCATAATATTTATTACTTTGAACAGATTTTCACGCAAATTGCATTCAGCCTTGGTAAACTGTTCCGGAGAGCTTGCATCAGTGCCTTCACGTAACAAATTTATAGTAACTAAGCCATCGCGGAAATGTCTGCTTATCCAGGGTCCACCAAATATCGGCATTTCACCTTTTTCATTAAGTTCGCTTAATCTTCCTCGTATTTCAGCACTGATAGGCATTTTTTCATCTACGGCATCAGCGAATAAATCTTTGAGTGCATCAGTATCGACACCACCAAGCTGAAACCATAGAGACGCAGGCTGTAGCCTGGTTTCCTTTGTAGTTTCATATCCTGCTGCCCGAACCAGGTCTGCATCACCAGTACAGTCAATGGCAGCCTTACATTCATATGCCACACGGCCTGCTTTATTCTGTACAATTACATGACTAACCTTTCCATCAGTCATAACACAATCTGAAAAATAAGTATGATATAGCAGCGTAACACCGCTTTCAAGAAGTAATTGCTGAGCAGCCAGCTTGAACATCTCATCATGTACCGGAACATTTCCGCTATCAAGTGAAACGTCAGCTCCATTCAAAGCACTTATACGCTTCATAAGCTCAAAAGGGATTCCATCAATAATAAGCTTTTTCTTTTTCTTAAATATACTGATAGGAGTAACAAGGGCACTTGATGCCATACCTCCTACAAAGCCATAACGCTCAATCAATAGTGTCTTTGCACCGTTTCTGGCTGCAGCAACTGCTGCAATGATACCAGAAGGTCCACCTCCACATACAATTATATCGTAGCTATCTATCACTGGTATTTTATTATTTTTTTCACTAATAAACATAGTTCCTCCTTAAAATTTGAATCTGAGTCAATCAAAGAGATCCACTCCGCGTTCAAGTAAAACCTTTTGTACCTCATGGAAATCCACGTCACGAGGCAATATTTCCTTCTGTGCTGCAAGTGCAGCTGTTACGCCGGCCGCCTCACCAATAGCCATACAGATTGACATAACTCGGTAAGATGCATGTGCACGATGGGTACCTGAAATGCATCTACCGGAAAGCACCAGTCCATCTACTCTTTTTGGAATCAAGCTGCGCAAAGGAATATCATAAGGAGGTACTTCCTCTTCAACTTCCTCTGCCTGTCCGCTACCAGTAGGATTATGAATATCTATAAGGAACCTTGCCTTATGGACAATAACATCCTCAAATATGCGACCACTACGAAGGTCCATGTCATTAAGCTTATATTCTCCTACAAATCGTCGGGTCTCACGAACTCCCAGGGTGTTTGCTGAGCTTTTTACGATACAATTTTGATAACCATCCACATACTTACGCAGAAACTCAGTAACAGTATCAATTTGGGCGCGCAAGTCGATTTCCGCCTTCTCTACATCTTCACCTAATAATGCAAGAATGCCATTGGTCTGTGTTGTGTTTATGATACGCTCACCAGGTATAGTAGTGCCAAAAGAACGAACTGACGCTGCATTAGGGGGTAAATGGCCTTCTTTACAAAGCCTGGTGGTATAATCAAGAAATCGCTCACCCTTATACTTAACAAAGTCGATTTCACCGATACAAGTCAAAGCATCCTCCTCGACACCCTGCAAACGGAACATCAATGTAACAGGTTGTACCAGGGAATCACCCTCGCGTCCCATTTCATATTCCGCTCCTGCAAAATATGCAACATCACCATCACCGGATGCATCAATAAAGGCTTTTGCTCGAATTACCTTCATACCTGTCTTTTCTGAAATTACTATTCCCGTCAACCTGTCGCCATCCATTATGGCATCAACAACAGGGGTTTGAAGATATATTTTAACACCTGCTTCATGAGCAAAATCTACAAGTACACGCTTTGCTTTTTCAAAATCATGGGACTGTTGCGTCACACCGGTTTCATCACAGTCTGGAACACCCAGACGAACAATAAGCTCATCTCGTAAGGTTCCCCTTGACACACTTCCGAGGATCGGTGCAACTGCACCGTTTGTTAAATTTCCGCCAAGCGTACCATAACGCTCAATTAATGCGGTTTTAGACCCCATTCGTGCTGCTGAAACAGCTGCACAAATGCCAGCAGGACCAGAGCCAATGACAACAACATCATATTGTGCTGCTATCTGTAAAGATTTTTGATAAAATACCGATTCATAACTCATGCTTGGAATTCCTCCTAGAATTATGATTATTAGTGCATATTGGTAATCTGCACTAATAATCATAAGCTACAGTTAATATACGTTACAGTAATTAGTCACCTAAAAAGGCACCTTGCTCTATCAACGAAGCACGTAGATCTTTTATATCAATATCTGCAGGGAGCTTACCTTCCTTAATAGCTAACGCAGCTGCAGTACCAGCTGCCTGACCGAACACAATACAGCAAGGTATCATACGAGTAGCTGAACCCGCTATGGCATCAGCTGAGAGAGAACGTCCTGCTACAAGTAGATTGCTGACACCCTTTGGTACCAAGCAAGCGTATGGAACACCAAAGTAAGGTCCTTTTTCTAAGGTAAAATATGTTCCGCCTGGGTCGTTCTTGTTGTGAGTATCCATATTTGTTGCCAGAACAGCGATGGAGGTCTCAGGCACACGGCAATTTATAACATCATCAGCTGTCAGCTTGTATAAGCCTTCAATATGACGGGTTTCACGAATACCTACTCTTGCAGCTGTACCCATGAACTTTGCATTTTCAAAACCAACAGCGTATTTCTTCAAAAAGTCGAATATTTTATGTGCCTGCTTCATGCCAATTAATTCAGCCTTGGTTAAATCCTCGGCATTGGTTCCATCAATGTCCAGGATACGAGAAACGTTTATACGATACTCGCCAGGTTCAGTATCCTCAAATAGACATATCTCTGCACGAGGTATATCTCCCCATTCCTCCTGTTTTTCTCTAATTAACCAGCTGAATGGACCATAGAAAGGACGAATCTCATGCTCATGCTCCTTCATATGCACCTTCAATCGTTCTGAATCAACATTGCAAACGCGGAAAAACATAGTTGCCGGCTGCATGTTTCCGTCATTAATGTTGCCTAGTTCATAATTTACTCCAGACCTGGCCGCCACATCCGCATCACCTGAACAATCGATTATAATTTTTGCACGAATGACCGATATTCCCGATTTATTTGCAATAACTACGCCAACAATCTTATCATCTTCCTTAAGAACATCTATAAACTGGGTATGCAAGAGGATATCTGCACCGGCTTCCATAATCATATCGGAAGCAACCATTTTTAAAGCTTCATGATCAAAGGGTCCTACATGGTCATGACCAATTTTGTAAAATCCAGCATGAGATGTTGTAGATCTCACTTCACTTGGATGGATAGCACCGCCTATTTCTATCAGGCGACCGACAATCTCTTCGAAGATACCCTTAATGATCTGCTTTTCACTTTTTGCATCATAGGCTGTCATAAAAGGACCTACCAGACCGTTGGTAGCCTGTCCACCAACGCATCCAGAATTATCAATAACTAAGGTTTTTACACCGTTCCTTGCTGCACATATAGCTGCACCGATACCGGCAGGGCCTGCACCAACAACTAAAATATCTATATCACGATAAACAGGAAGCTCTCTTATATAACTAATTTTGCTCATATTCTTTCTCCTTATCATATTTTTCAACTTAGTGTTGTAGCAGCCCCATATGGGACTGCTACAAAAATGCATATCCTATAATTTACTTTTTACCGTAGAACTCATCATACCAAGTCTGCATTTCTGTTCTGATTTTCTCGCCACCACCATTTGCCCAGTCTGACTGGAAGGTCTTGAGGCTGTCAATTTTCTTAGTACCGCTAGTAAGCTGGAGGATGAAGTCGCTGGTAGCCTTAAACAATGATTGATTGTACTTGGAGTAATTCTCCAATGAAGGCATGAATCCGAAGGTATTATCTACAAAAATTTCTGGAGTTTCTTTATTTGCTTTGATAGTAACTGCATCGAAGGCAGCCCACATAGCATCACTCTTTCTTACACGTGAAGGCCACTGTTTTGCAAATGCTTCTTCGTCAGTACTGTTTAGGTACCAGTAAGAATTTCCGCGCTCTTCTGCAAAAATAGGATTAATCGGTTTTATTGAACCATCAGTATCATAGGTAAAGTGTGTACCTTCAACACCGATATTGAGGTAAAGCTGATTTTGTTGCTTGATGTTAATCCAGTTAATAGCATGCTCAGCATTCTTAGAGCTCTTAAGTATGCAAGTTATCTGATTTATTGCTTCAGTCTTCATATACTTGCAAGTGCCATCAGAACCTGATAGTGCACTGATATAGCCCAGATCTTCATACTTGAGGCCAAGACCGTCTTTGCCTGTCATGATTGGAGTAGTAACAGCAACACCAGTACGGTTTGAAGCTGCAATGATTGCTTTGCCTGAAGATAATTTCTCATTTACAGTGGTTGTGTTGTTAACTGCCCAGTCACGGTCAATAAGTCCCTCATCCTTAAGTTTTTTCATGAATTCAACCATTTTTGGGAAATTCTCATGTTCAGTCATATAGAAGACTTTACCGTTGTCATCAACCATCCAGTCGTTATAGATACCGAATGCAGAAGTTATACTCTGCGGGATATCCCAGTTAACAGATCCTTCTGAAGCAACACGGAAAGGACCGGTGAAAGGAATATATTTATCCCCATAGAACTTTTTAAGAGCAACCAGGGTGTTATAGAATTCGTCTATTGTAGTTGGGAGTTCATTAATGCCAGCGGCTTTCATCAAGTCGAGGCGTGCTACCATGAATGTACCTATTTCTGTTGGGTACGGATATTTGTAAGGAATACCGTAGATTTCGCCTTTAGAATCTGAGCAAGCCTTCCAGGAATCTTCATTTACTCCTTTAAGGACGTCCTGACCATACTTATTAAGTAAATCTGTCAGGGGCATCAATGCGCCTTGGGAGAGTAGTGTCTGGAATTGAGATACACCAATCTGAACCACGTCATAATCGGCGCCGGATGCAACTTCCATAAGGAGCTTTTCGTTTGCATTCTCAGCTGGTAATACGTTGTAATTTACTTTGTAACCAGTTTTCTCTTCATATACCTTTGCCATGCTGTCAGTATTAGGATCAAAGCTGACATTGTATCCAAGATACTTTAGCTCTGGCTTTTCACCATCAAGCGCATTTGAATCAGTTGAGTTGCTGGCCTGTGCTTGTGAGGTTGTGGAGTTGCTTGGAGTGGCAGTATTGCTCTGGCCACATCCTACAAAGCTGGAAACAATCATAATTACTGCAAGAAATAGTACAAAAATCTTCTTCATAATTTCCCTTCCTTTTTTATTTATTTTTATCGGCTTCCCGATAAATTACATTTTTTTATCAGCCCTTAACTGAGCCGATTGTAATACCCTGAACCATATATCTCTGAACAAATGGGTATAATGCAACGATAGGAATTAATGAAAGAACAACTACTGCTGCGATAATTCCGTCAATGGAAACATTAGCGTAATTACCTGCCACAAGACGTTCAACAATTGTCTGAGTATTGCTGATAGTATTATAGGTAAATAGCTGTAAAGTCTGCATTTCAGTACTATTGGTGTACATAACAGCATGAAAATAGTTATTCCAATAGTTAACAGCATACAACAAAGATACTGTCGCCAATACAGGTGTAGACATTGGACATACAATGGATACCAATATTCTTATATCACTGGCACCATCAATTTTTGCTGATTCTTCAATACTTTCCGGCAAGCCTTCAAAATAATTTTTAACAATGAACATATTAAAGTGGACTATAAAAAATGGGAGTATTAGTGCAGCAAAGGTATCCATAATTCCCAAGGTACGAACCACCATATATGCAGGAACTATTCCGCCAAAGAACACCATACTGATAATGTATAACATTATAAAGACCTTGCGACCCTTAAATGCGGGCTTGGATAGTGGGTACGCAGTTGTAATTGTTACTACCATACTGATGATTGTGCCCACAACTGTAACAATTATGGTGTTTTTTAGAGAATGTAAAAATGTAGTCTCTTTAAGAACATATTTCATTGTTTCAAACTGTATATCAACAGGCCAAAATAATACAGAACCCGATGTAACTGCAGCTGCACTACTGAATGATTTAGATAGTACATGCAAAATAGGAAGGATGGCACACAGCGCAAGTATAGTCATGACAATGTAGGAAATTACCATCATTATCTTCTCGCTTGATTCCAGCGGGATGCCCGTTTCATTTTTCTTCATAAACATAGTTTTCACCTCTGATACGATTCTTTTATTCAAATTACCAAATACTCTTATGAAGTAACTTCTTGCTAACAGAATTTGCACCAACAATTAAGATAAATGCTACAACTGAATTAAATAAACCGAGTGCAGTACCCAAGGCAAAATCTGATTGACCAAGACCCATACGGTAAACGTAGGTTTGGATTACATCGGCTACATCGTAAACTGTTGCATTATAGAATACAAGAATCTGTTCAAAGCCTGTATCCAGGATATATCCTACCTTTAAAATCAACATCAGAACGATGGTAGATGCCATCCCTGTTAAGGTGATATGCCATATTTGGCGTAATTTTGAAGCGCCATCAACTCGGGCTGCCTCATATAGGGAGGTATCAATACCTGTAATAGCTGCCAAGTAAATAACTGTATTCCATCCGATTTCTTTCCAGCCCTCAGTAAATACCAACAGTCCACGGAATACATTAGTATCTGAGAAAAAACTGATTCTTTCGAAACCCAACGCAGCCAACCCTGTGTTTACAATTCCATAGGTACCTAGTAACGAGTAGAAAATACCAAACGTAACAACCCAGGAAAAGAAATATGGAATATATATCGCGGTCTGCGCCAGCTTTCGATAAACTTTATTACGGATTTCATTTAGTAAAATCGCACATATTATTGGAATTGGGAATAGGAACAAAATCTTATATGCGTTAATGATCAAAGTATTTAAAAGGACTTTGATAAACGATGAACTTGCGAATAATCGCTCGAAATGCTGCAATCCCACCCATTCGCTTTTTGCAACCGCATCTAACGGATTATTACCTGCAAAAATACTATAATCCTTAAAGGCAATTGTAATACCATATAGCGGCAAAAACTTATAGACTATCAAAAAGAACAGTCCGGGGAGCAACATCAAATACATGAGATAATGCTCTCTCATATATGCTCCTAATTTAGAATGCGGTTTTATTTCGTTTATTGCTTTTGATTTTGAAGCAAACATTTTCATAGCATTATTCCTCCGAGATCACCAGTCAGTAGAAACTTTACATAATATTGCATTATAAAAAATAAGTGTGAAAAAAGTAGACTTTGAAAGCTTTCAATGTAAGATTGTGTTCAATCTATGTGTTAATATTAGCATAGAAACCTTATAAGTTGAATGACTCAATCTTCTGATTTCTTATTCAAAACTGTTATTTTTGCATAAAATTTTGCTAAATTAGCATCAGAATTTATAGAATTCTCACTAAAAAAGTCGATTTATATAGATATCTTTTATAAATAGAGGCTGTTAGAATAAACCACACATATGGCTTTCTAACAGCCTCTCTCATCTTTCTTGATGTTTACATAAAAATTATTAAATTGCTATCTATAATAAAGTTGCCAAATACATATCTACTCGTTGTTCTTATATTTCAAAGGCAATGATAAGGTAACAGTTGTACCTATATTTAGTTCCGAACTTATTGCCAAACCACAATCCTCGCCTCCAAATAGCTTAAGCCTTTCATCAACATTTCCAAGGCCATAACCCTTTGTAGTGGAAGTTTCCTGGCTTAATATACTTTTCAGCTGCTCTTGGTCCATTCCGTTACCGTTATCTTTTATAATAATTACTAATTTACCATTTTCCTCATTAGCGGTAATAGCAAGCCGACCGTCGTCGCTATCTCGTTTGTGCAGAATGCCGTGGTTAAGTGCATTTTCTACTAAGGGCTGCAGAGATAGTTTAGGAATAAGACAATCCTTAAGATTATCTTCTATTCTTATATCTATAGTAGAAATATTACTGAACCTTTTTTGCATAATTCCAATATAAGCCTGAATCAGCTCTAATTCGTCCTGTAGAGAAACAACTTCTCTCCCTTTACTTAAACTCAATCGAAAATATTTTGAGAATGCATTGATCATCCATATACTGTCTTTCTTACGATCCTCCAATATCATCCACTTAATGGCATCCAAAGTATTGTAAAGAAAATGAGGATTTATTTGTGCCTGTAAAGCTTTTAATTGATAATCACGTGCCTTCAATTTAGCTTCATAGGATTCCTCCATCAGCCTTTTGATAGTAACCACCAAGTGATTTGCGTTATTTTCCAATAAAGCAAGTGATTTATCATTTTCTATTTTTTGTGATCCTATATTATCAACTTGTTCTATACCGTCATTATTCAGTACCATAATAGCTGTATTGATTCGTTTTACGGTATTTTCAATAACACTGGAATATATTAATATTAATGAGATTACAAAAACTATTACAACAGCTATAATCAACAAAACCCGCATAACATCAAACGAAAAGACATCTGAACCAAACACAGCAGATGCAGGTAGTCTCATAACGAGATACCAATCTACTTCACTCAATTTTGAAAATGCCACAAGATCAGCATTTTGACTCATACCTCCACTCATATGTCCTGTTTTATTCGTCAAAACCGTATTGAGTTCAGCCTCAGAGAGTCCTTTTTTATTTATTAAGGTTGAATCAGGATGGGAAATTATTGAGCCAAATGAATCTACCAGGTAAATCTCCTCAGCACTGCTGATACCCGCTGAAAATATCCTGCTAAGCTTAGTCTCCTCAATATCAAGTTGCAGTACACTTGCGATTTCATCATAATTGGTTTTACTGGAAATGGTCATTCGACAGGATATAATATTTGTTAAACCTCTTCCCTCATAAATTCGTGCCCCATAGGTTTTAAGCCAGACAACACCCCGTTTATATGTTTCATTGGTTTGCTCGTCAAGCTCCGGAAGAGAATAGAAGGTTTCCTGCTGATTTGCATAAATTTTACCAGCCGGCACATATAAACGAACTTTACTTATCATGTGCTTACCTTCATAGGCTGATACCAGAGATTTTAGCTCATTATACTCAACCATCTGTGTTTCAACATCGGTACTTCCACTTCTGATATAAGGATATGCCGTACTAAGAATAGAAAGAGAACTCTCAGATATTTGTTCAAAACGGTAATCTAAATTATTCTTTATCTGACTGACTGCTAATTGCATATTGTTTGAAAGCTCATTCTCAATAATACTAGCTGAATGAGACGAATACAAATATATTATAAGTGTAAGGGGAATAACTACAATAAAAGCAAAAAGAGCTATTACTCTTTTTGATAAGCGCATATTACTATATAAAAATCTACGGGAAATTTTCTCGCGTAACTTCATTCGATTCATAGACATTTCCTTTCTATACACCGATTCCTTAAGCTATAACTATTGCTCTAAAGATGATATTGCAATATTCCTATATTCGCTAGGCGAGATTCCCGTATATTTCTTAAACAAACGAGAAAAATAGCTTGGTGATAAATAACCAACCTCATAACACACATCATACAATTTAATGTACGGATCTGATAAAAGCTTTTTTGCCTTTTCAAGCCGGGTTAAAGTTAAATAATCATTTATTGTTGTTCCAGTAACCTGTTTGAATAACACACATAAGTATGTAGGTGTCAAATAGACATCCTTTGCTAATGTGCTTATTGATATCTGCTCCTTACAGCGTTCTTCTATAGTTTTTCTCACCTGATTTATGATTGAGTGGGAATACGTTTTGCTCATGCTGCTCATAAGTGTTGCCACCTCAAGATACAACCTTTGAATAAGAAGATATTGTTCATCAAAATCCGAACAACACAGAAATTTATCTAAAATCCTGCGTTGATTGGAATAATCACTTTTTTTGTTAATTTTTATGTCGGTTACGATTCGAGTAGGAAGAAGAAGTAAAAAAATCATTAAATTCTGCTCTTCATCCTGATGAAATTTTTCTCTGATAATAGTAATAAGCTCTTCAAGTACTTTTGATACCTGCTCAGCGTTTCCGCTGCTCAAGCATTCCTGCAGATTTTTTTCCGCATTTTCTTTAAATTCCTTAAGACTCTCGTCCATTTCATATTTATCAACGGAAATAGCCAGTGCATCATCAAGCAAGTATCTTTTGCTTATGGCATTAGCTGCATTCTCATAGGATGCTTTTATATTTTCAAGCCCCTTAAATCTGCTACTAATACCAATGGATACTTGTAAATTCATACCACCCTTAAGACGCTCATTAATATTTTCAGACACTTCAAGAAGAGTCTCCTCATAATCATCTTCTAATAAAGATAGAATGATTACATATTCGCCCTGTTTATTTTCAAAGCAAATGGTATCACTATACTGTTTTCCGACTTCTGTACATTCGTTTTGTATCTGTAGAGATAATAGCTGACGTTCGCGTTCCGACAAGACATGAAAAGTGCTGTAAACGCGTTGTATCTGCACTACCAGTACACAATAATACATATCATCATTTAAAGGAATATTCAAAAACTCTATGCGTTCCTTCATTATAACTTGATTTTCAAAATCATCCCGAATCATTGTCATGAAAAAACGCTCCTGCAAAAGTGGAATACTCTGATTCAAGAGATTTTCCATATCAGCAAGGTTTTTTTTACTTTGATTCTCGGTGTTCATAATATTGACCACACGACTAACCGTCTCGTCAAGCTCGTCCAAATCAATGGATTTGAGAATATAATCCACAGCCTCGACTTTAAGTGCCTTTTTCAGGTAAATTACATCATCATGTCCACTAATAAATATTATCTTTATATCCGGATAAAGCTCTCGTAAATTCTTTGCCAATGTTATTCCGTCCATATAAGGCATGAGGACATCTGTAAGTACCAGGTCAATGTGATTATCCTTCACATACTGAAATGCCTTCTGACCATCAGAAAGGTCGGCTACTATCTCAATATTGTGGGAGCCCCAATCAAAGTGTTTTTTTAAGCCTTGGCGTACCAAATCTTCATCATCAACAATAATAGCTTTATACATAATTTCCCTCCGCCTGATAATATCTAATATTCGATTTATACATCATTTAAAGTCGTAAAGATTTTATATTTATTTGCATATTCTATATTAATTCCATTCCCTGAAATGGGATAGCTATCATAGAAACCATGCTTGCTTAATGCATACATGCGATGATTTGAAATTTTATTAGTTTACTAAATATGGTGTATAAACCTAAATATTACCTAATAATATATAACAATTTGTACAAAAGGCACTCTATGTGCCAAGTATACCATAGAAGTTTACAACCCAACAAGATTTTATATTAACATAAATAGAAATATTGTCTAGCTTAAGTTGCACGACTTCTAAACAGTTATAGTATAAACTGGGATAAATTTTATTAAGCTTCCGGAATATTTTCTTGTATTAAATATTGAGTAATGTACTATTTGTTTGAAAACTATCACTATCTTTCACTCCTTTTCCTGTTCTGTTGACTTGATAGTATTAAGTGCTATATTTAAAGTAAAAAGCTGGCCTTTTTATCCTTGTATCTACTTATAAAAGGATAATCCTCCATACTTAAAAACTTTTAATCATGCTTTCACTAAATGTAATTTGTTAACATAAATAATACAATTTTTCAGGAGGATAGCATGTGTGAAATACAATACACAAAAACCATCAGGACCGTAATGGAGACAGATGTCCTTGTTATAGGCGGTGGTACAGCAGGCTTCGGAGCGGCAGTTGCATCAGCACGTAACGGAGCGAAAACACTTCTTATTGAGCGTTTAAGCATACTTGGCGGCATGGCTACAGCAGGTCTGGTGGGTCCATTTATGACCTGCTATGACAATGATGCTGAGGAACAATTAGTAAAGGGCATTTTTGATGAACTCTGTTTAAGGACCGAGGCCCGGGGTGGTGCTATTCATCCTTCCAAGGTGGAAGGCATGACTTCTTATTCCTCATACTATATGTCAAGCCATAGACATGTTACCCCATATCAGTCCGAAGTCCTCGCAGTTGTGATGGAAGAAATGCTTGAGGAATCGGGTGCACAAATACTCTTCAATGTACAGGTCACTGATTGCATAACTAATAATGGAAAAATAGATTATGTAATTGTCAATATGAAGGAAGGAATTGCAGCAGTCCGTGCAAAGGTATACATTGACTGCACTGGTGATGCTGACGTGGCTTATTTTGCAGGAGTCCCCACATGGCTCGGTAAAAAGGAAACCGGTGTTATGCAGCCTACCACGCTTTTCTTTGAAGTTGGTAATATTGACCGTGATAAATATTTAGGAGAGCTTGAAGCCAACAAATCCAAATTGGACAACCATACTGCCAATTGTTTTGCAAATTATGTACAAGAAGCCAAACGAAACGGTGACTGGACTCTTGATCGTAATGAGTTAGGTAACTATGAGCAGAATATACCCGGCAGATGGAAGATAAATACCACTCGTATTGCGCATATTGATGCTACCAAGACTTCAGATATAACCAAAGCTCTTATAGAAGGCCGACGTCAGGTGCAGGAGGTTCTTGCATTTATGAAAAAATACCTTCCCGGCTGTGAAAATGTTCAGCTAATCCAGGTAGCTACTGCGCTAGGAGTCCGCGAAACAAGACATATTGTTGGAAAATACGAGCTTACAACAGAGGATATTCTGTCACGTAAACATTTCGATGATGCAATATGTACCTTCGGATATGCCATTGATGTACACAATTCAACAGGAGGTGGTGTTACATTTACCTGTGTTGATAAATACTACACCATACCTTACCGCTGTCTGATTCCTGAAAATTGTGACAATATGCTTGTTGCAGGGCGCAGCATATGTGGTTCCTCGGAGGCCGCAGCAAGCTATCGAGTTATGCCTGCATGTATTGCCATGGGGCAAGCGGCAGGTACAGCTGCTGCAATGGCACTTAAAAGTGGTGTATCTCCCGAAAATATGGATATAACTAGACTTCGGAATACTCTGCTTGAGCAAGGTGCAGTCATCAAGGATTAATCTCTGAAATAATCTGTCAATCACCAAAGTATTTAATAATATGGCAACTAATATCTTAATTGTTATAGTAATGATAATAAACATAAACCTATATTAACGAAGGAGACAAAACTATGAAAACCCTGCAAAAAAAATTTGACGTAGTTGTTATTGGCGGTGGCCCGGGCGGCATTCCTGCAGCAATTGCAGCAAGCAGAAATGGTGCAAAAGTACTTCTTGTAGAGAAGAATGGATATCTTGGAGGTAATTTAACCATTGGTTTACCATTGTTGGGTTACCTTGATAAGGATGGTAAGCCAGTGACAGCGGGTATTGCCCAGGAACTTGTTGACGAGCTAAAAAAACGCAACTCCTGTACAGATCATTATCCCTGCCCTATGCACAATTCAGTAACTCTTTACGATCATGAAATTTTTAAAGTGGTTGCATTTGAAATGTGTCTCAATGCAGGCGTAGAAATACTTCTGCATACAGAAATTATTGATGCCAACGTAGAGAATGGTAAGATTAAAACAGTTACGCTATTTGGTAAGGGTTATCATATTATTGTAGAGGCTGCTGTCTTTATAGATGCCAGCGGAGATGGTGACATGGGCTATATGGCTGGTGCCACCTACAACATGGGGCAAAAGGACACAGGCGCACTACAGCCGCCTACTCTTATGTTTACTTTAGGTAATGTTGATACAGATAAAACAATAGAATTCATTGCAAGTGATCCTGAACAGATGCGTTTATGTGATACAATTGAGTGTGACTTCGATAAGTACAATGCAGATTTTTTCCGTTCAAATCCACATCATGTTATGGTTGGTTTGCGTAAGCTCTTCCTGGAACTTAAAGCAAATGGAGAGTTGCCTGTTGATCGTGATACTCTTATTTACATTAAAAGCCTGATTCCCGGAGAAGTACACATTAACTCTACTCGTCATCTGGGAATAAACGGCAGTGACGTGCTGGATTTGACTCGTGCAGAAATTGACGGCCATTTACAGATTCCAAAGCTTGTGGAAACACTCAAGAAACACGTTCCCGGGTTTGAAAACTGTTATATAACGCAGATTTATCCATCTATGGGTATCCGCGAAACACGTCGCTTTGCAGGGCTCTGCGAGTTGACAGAGGAAAAAATCATGGTGGGCGACGTGCCGGAGGATACAGTAGCACTGGGGTCTTACATCATTGACATTCATGAGGGTAACGGTGCAGGTACTATTGTAAAACGTATAAAGCCGTATGGAATACCATACGGATGTACAGTCAGCAAGGATATTGACAATCTCATGCTCAGTGGTAGATGTGCTTCTCTGGATGCGGTAGTTATGAGTTCCGCAAGGGTTATGCCTACCTGCATGGCCATAGGTGAGGCAGCCGGTGTAGGTGCTGCACTGGCAGTTAAGCAGAATATTGCTCCTGCTCAGGTAGACGCGAACGAAGTTCGCAGCATTCTTCGCAACGCAAACGTAATACTTGAACCTGCTGAGTAAAAAGGGAGAACCAGCTTGAAAGACTTTAGTCTGGAAAACTAGTACACATCTGGCATTTGTTTGCACAGCAAACAAATGCCAGAATGCAATAAAAATAAAATTATCCCCATAAAAAAGTATTTTCAATACTTTTTGTGCCCGATGGGACAATTCATTTGGCACATCGGGGACATGGAGGATATTATGAAGCATGGTATTTATTACGCATATTGGGAGCAGGAATGGGAAGCAGATTATAAATACTATATTGAGAAGGTTGCAAAACTTGGTTTTGATATTCTCGAAATAGCTGCTTCACCTATACCTTTTTATAGCGATAATCAAATTAATGAATTAAGAGCATGTGCCAGAGGAAATGGAATCACTCTTACAGCAGGTCATGGCCCTAGTGCGGAACAGAACCTGTCTTCTCCCGATCCTGAGATACGAAAAAATGCCAAAGCCTTTTATACAGATTTGCTCCAACGTCTTTACAAGTTGAATATACCTTTGATAGGTGGAGCAATATATTCTTATTGGCCGGTAGATTACACAAAGACAATTGACAAAAAAGGTGATTGGGAGCGCAGCGTCGAAAGTGTTCGTGAGGTTGCTAAGGTAGCCGAAGCTTGTGGAGTAGATTTCTGCCTTGAGGTTCTTAACAGATTTGAGAACTATTTAATTAACACTGCACAAGAGGGTGTAGATTTCGTAAAACAGGTTGGACATAGTAAAGTAAAGGTAATGCTCGATACTTTCCATATGAATATCGAGGAAGATAGTATCGGGGGTGCTATCAGAACTGCTGGCTCTTACCTGGGCCATTTACACACCGGTGAATGTAATCGTAAAGTTCCCGGTAGAGGAAGAGTTCCATGGAACGAGATTGGTGATGCGCTTGCTGATATAGGTTATACCGGTAGCGTTGTTATGGAACCTTTTGTTCGAATGGGCGGAACTGTTGGATCGAATATTAAGGTTTGGCGTGACGTTAGCAACGGTGCAGATGAGGCAAGGTTGGACAGGGATGCACAAGCCGCACTTAATTTTTCAAGATATATGCTAGAAGACCGAAAGCGATAGTCATTAAAAGATGTTTACCCTATACAAATAAGGAGATAAATATTATGGATATTATCAGTAAATTTAGTCTCAAAGGAAAGAAAGCATATGTAACCGGAGGAGCACGTGGAATAGGAAAATGTGCTGCAATTGCATTGGCAGAAGCAGGAGCTGATGTGGCAATAGTAGACATGGATATTCAAGAAGCAGAAAAGACTGCTAAGGAACTTGAAGTATTCGGAGTAAAAAGTATCGCGATAAAGACCGATGTAACTAACCCTAATGACGTCAATAGTATGATTGATACCATACTGGAAGCCTTTGGCACAATAGATATTGCTTTTAACAACGCAGGTATATGCATTAACGAGAAAGCAGAAGAAATGTCCTTTGAAGCATGGAAAAAGGTTATCGATGTAAATCTGACCGGCGTATTCCTTACATCACAGGCAGTAGGTCGCGTAATGATAAAAAACGGAAA
>JAEYWA010000080.1 GCA_023431385.1 Bacillota bacterium
AGGATAGACTTATCTCAGGCTGAAGCCATCATTGACCTTATAAATTCAAAGACAGTTGAAAGCTCCAGGGCAGCAGTAAGTCACCTTGAAGGAAGACTTTCAAATAAACTGAAGTTATTAAGAGGAGATCTGGTGGAGCTGTTGGCCCATATTGAGGTGACAGTTGACTATCCTGAGCATGATATAGAGGAAATCACAGGTGAGAAGGTATATGAAAGTTTGAAGAAAATCAAGGCGGAACTTTTCGACCTGGCAAAAACCTTTGACCGTGGCAAGCTGCTCAGAGAAGGCATTAACGTAGTAATTGCCGGAAAACCAAATGTAGGTAAGTCCTCACTGCTGAATCAGCTTGCCGGAAACACTCGTGCCATTGTTACGGATATACCCGGAACCACAAGAGATATAATTGAGGAGTATGTTAATATAAAAGGAATTCCTGCAAAAATTACAGATACTGCAGGAATAAGAATTACTCAGGATATTGTTGAAAAAATCGGTGTGGACAAGGCTTACAAGGCTATAGAGGATGCCGACCTTATAATAATGGTAATAGCGGCTGATACTGGCATTCTTGAGGAAGATGAGGAAGTGCTTAATAGTATTTCCGGTAAAAAAAGTCTTATTCTTATAAATAAAACCGATCTGGTTAACAGGACAAAGCTTGATGAAATAAGAAGTCAGCTGGAAGCAGATATAATACTTGAGGCATCAATTATTAATGATGAGGGTATTGAAGGACTTGAAGAAAAGGTTAAAGAGCTTTTCTTCAAGGGCGACATAAGTAAAAACGAAGAAGTCTTGTTAACAAACGCAAGACATAAGAGCTTGGTGGATAAGTCTATAAGAGCAATTGATCAGGCTTTGAATTCCTTTGATATGGGAATGCCGTTGGATATGGTTACAATAGATATCAAAAGTTCCGCAGAATACATTGGTCAGATTACTGGGGAATCTATAGATGAAGCTGTAATGCATAATATATTCAGCAGGTTCTGTATTGGTAAATAAGTATTATAATCTATAAATAGAAGTAGAAAGGAAGAATCCTTATGGATTATTTCGCTGGAAGTTATGATGTAGTTGTAGTGGGTGCCGGACATGCGGGCTGTGAAGCTGCTCTGGCCGCTGCAAGACTAGGATGCACAACAATAATATTTTCAATAAACCTGGACAGTATGGCCAATATGCCCTGTAACCCAAGCATAGGAGGCACGGCAAAAGGACATTTGGTAAGAGAAATAGATGCCTTGGGCGGAGAAATGGGTAAAACCACCGATAAGACCTTTATCCAATCCAAGATATTGAATAACTCAAAGGGGCCGGCAGTATATTCACTTCGTGCACAGGTAGACAGGCGCTGGTATCAGACAGAAATGAAACACACCCTTGAGTTACAGGAAAATCTTGATATAAGACAGGCTGAAATAGTTGAGCTCCTCACTGATGAGAATAAAACCAGGATTACTGGAGTTAAAACTCACACAGGCGCTATCTTTGAATGTAAGGCAATAGTACTCACAACTGGCACTTATCTTCAGGGAAGAATAATTATAGGGGATATTAGCTACAGTGGAGGGCCAGACGGTATATTCCCTGCTAACAAGCTCTCTGCCAGTATGATGGAACTAGGTATAGAATTATTGAGATTAAAAACAGGAACACCTGCGCGGTTAAGCAGAAGGAGTCTTGATTTTACAAAAATGACCGAGCAGCCTGGAGATGATATAATAATTCCATTTTCATTTGAGACTGAAAGTATCGAAAAGGAGCAGGTATCCTGCTGGTTGACATACACTAATAAAGATACCCATGAGGTTATAAAAAACAATCTTCACCGCTCCCCTTTGTATAGCGGAAATATTACAGGGATTGGTCCAAGATATTGCCCGTCAATAGAGGATAAGGTAGTAAGGTTTGCCGACAAGGAAAATCATCAGGTCTTTGTAGAACCAATGGGTCTGGATACAGAAGAAATGTATCTCCAGGGAATGTCAAGCAGTCTACCAGAAGATGTTCAGATGGATTTTATGAAGACTATTCCGGGACTGGAAAACGTTAAGGTTATGAGAAGTGCTTATGCTATAGAATATGATGGTATTGATGCTACTCAGCTTAAGCTGTCATTGGAATTCAAGAATATTGAGGGTTTGTTCTCAGCGGGGCAGATTAACGGTAGCTCCGGGTACGAAGAGGCGGCAGCACAAGGTATTATTGCTGGAATAAATGCTGCTTTAAAGATACAGGGAAGAGAGCCACTGATACTGGACAGATCTCAGGCCTATATTGGGGTACTGATAGATGACCTTGTTACAAAGGGGACAAAAGAACCCTACAGAATGATGACTTCAAGAGCGGAATATAGATTACTCCTGAGGCAGGATAATGCTGATCTGAGATTAACTCCCATAGGGAAAGGTGTAGGACTTATAAGCGAGGAACGATATCAGAAATTTCTTGAGAAAAAGAAACTAATAGAAAACGAAATTGAAAGACTCAATAATAGCTATTTGCCACCCAGTGAGGAAGTACTCAGATATCTGGAAAGCAGGGAAAGTACAGCAATTAAAAGTGGTATAAATGTGGCTGAATTGTTAAGAAGACCTGAAATCAGCTATGAAAGCCTTTCTGAAGTAAAGGAACTGCCTGAATTACCTAGATCTGTAAAAGAACAGGTAGAGGTGGCAATTAAGTATGAAGGCTATATAAAGAGGCAGATGCAGCAGGTAGAACAGTATAAAAAGCTGGAGGGACGAAGGTTCCCAAAGGAAATAGACTACTCTTCTATACAGGGACTAAGACTTGAGGCCAGACAAAAACTAACACAAATCCAGCCGGAATCAATTGGACAGGCATCAAGAATAACGGGTGTATCTCCTGCAGATATTTCAGTGCTGCTGATACACCTTGAGCAGATGAATCGGAGCAATGAAAAAAAAGAGTGAGTAGTTAAGCAGTAGTCTAAAATATCATAAGAATAGTAAGCATTACAAGTTCATAGATGAATATTTTATTAAAGTCGTCTGTAGGCTTAATGGGTCTGCAAACATAAGATCTGGAGGAAGTTATGGTATTGGATAATGAATTAGCCCAGTTGTTGAAGGAAGGTACCTTGAATTATGGCAGGGAACTTAACCAACAGCAGGTAAGCCAGTTTGGCATATATATGGAACTACTCAAGGAGTGGAATCAAAAAATAAATCTTACGGCAATAGAGGAAGACAGAGAAATAATTATTAAACACTTTATAGATTCAATGAGCATTCTACCCTATATAAATAACGAAAAGCTGAAGCTAATTGATGTAGGTACAGGAGCAGGATTTCCGGGAATACCTTTGAAAATAGCCAATCCCCAACTAGAAGTAACCCTTCTGGATTCACTTGATAAGAGGATAAAGTTTCTGAATGAGGTAATAAGTACTACAAATATTTCCGGGAAGACTGAAATATCGGAAATTATAGCGGTGCATGGAAGGGCTGAGGACTTTGGTGTAAAACCTCAGTATAGAGAAAAATACGACATTGCTGTTGCACGTGCGGTTGCCAATCTTCCTGTTTTACTCGAATATTGTCTCCCATTTGTAAAAATAGACGGGATTTTTATTGCAATGAAGGGAAGTAATACCGAGGAGTTGAATAATTCATCGAAGGCTCTCGACATATTAGGTGGTAAAATTGAAAAAATTGAAAAATTCGAACTACCAGATACTAATATAGAAAGAAATGTCGTCATTGTAAGAAAGTTTAGACAGACGCCGACAAAATACCCAAGGAAAGCGGGAAAACCTTCGAAAGAACCGTTGATATAAGTATTAATATCCAGATTTTTACATTTTTTTATCGAACGATTTTTTTCTGGTAATAAAGGAAATGACATAAAAGAAAAGAATTATCCTTTGAATGTAATTTACAATATATGGTAGATTACGAAAGAAAATACATTAAAGTATACAAAGGATGGTGCCGTTATGTTAGAAAGTAAATTTCAGTTTCCAAAGCAGGAAAAAAAGGACGAGTTAAAAAATATTACTTATGTTGGTATTGATTATATAAGACCCAACCCATACCAGCCAAGAAAACAGTTTAATAAGCTAGCTCTTGAGGAGTTGTGTGAATCAATTAAGCAATATGGTGTATTGCAACCTATTAACGTAAGGAAGATTTCACATAGTACGTATGAACTGGTGGCAGGGGAGAGAAGACTAAGGGCTGCAACCATGGCCGGGCTGAAAGAAATACCTGCGATAATAATAAATGTTGATGATAATGATTCTGCTGTAATGGCATTAATAGAAAATTTACAGAGAGAAGATCTTAGCTATCTGGAGGAGGCTGAGGGCTACAGCAATCTAATTAACGAGCATGGCTTTACCCAGGAGGAACTAGCTCAAAAAATAGGGAAAAGCCAGTCAACCATAGCAAATAAAATCAGACTTCTAAAGCTGTCTCCGTTGGTAAAAAAGATTCTATCAGATAATAATTTAACTGAAAGACATGCACGGGCATTATTAAAACTCCACGACGAAC
>JAEYWA010000096.1 GCA_023431385.1 Bacillota bacterium
CAATTGGAACTCTCGATAATGATCAGTCAATAAATTTCAGAGGCTGTACCGGCTCCTGCTCGGATGAAAGCAAAAAAGAGCTCTCTGAGAAGCCTGTTTTATTTGCAGTATCGTCAAAAAGCGGAGTATTGGTAGACCAGCATTTCGGCCATGCAACAGATTTTTATATATATGAATATAAAGAATGCGATATTAAATTCAAGGAAAGAAGAAGTGTTTCAAAATACTGTGATGGTGTCGAAAGCTGTGATGGTATGGGCGGAGGCAAAAAAGAGAGCAAGATTGACAATATACTCGAAGCTGTTAAGGACTGCAAAGCAGTAGTTGCGATGCGTATCGGAGAAGCACCGAAGCAAAAGCTCAAGGATAAGGCCATTGAAACCTTTACAACCTATGATCGCATTGAAGATGCTGTACGACAGGCAGCCGAAAAGCTGTTTGTCTAAAATTTATACAATAATTTACCTTAAAAGGGAGGAATATGCTATGATAAGTCCAAAATATCATGTGTTTGTCTGCGCCAGCTGCAGAATTAACGGAACTCAGAAGGGGTACTGCCACTCAAAGGGAGCGGTGGAACTGATTCAAAGGTTTATGGAAGAGATTGATGACAGGGAGCTTTCAAGTGATGTTATGATTACAAATACAGGCTGCTTCGGAATATGTGACAAAGGCCCTGTAGTAGTAATTTATCCTGAAGGTACCTGGTATGGAAATGTTACCGGGGACGATGTGGAGGAAATAGTGGAGAAGCATCTGGAAGGCGGAGAAAAAGTTAAAAGGTTATTGATATAGCTTCGATTTGAAGTGATAAAGATAATAGTAAACATTGAAAACTATTCACAATTAATTATTTAACTTAAGGGTGGAGTGTTAATGATTAGAATTACCGATGTAACTCTATGTACAATTAACCATAAATATGAGCAGAAGGACCTGCTTCTGAGACTGTATAAACTGCTGCTTCAGACTGGAATAAACTATATAGAAATAACAGTTCCTGTGCTTAATTTGCTTGGTGAAAATATCGAGCATGGCAAAACAATACTTAGAGTTGAACACCCCTCCGAAATATACAGGTATGCCGGATTTATCAGGTATGCCTGCCGACACAGCGGATATGATGTACCTGTAGGAACAATCTCGGAATTTCAGATCAACGATATAAGAGAAATTAATCTTTTAAGAAGCATCAGCCAATATCTGAATGTGCGTATTGTAGGTTTGGATGACCTTCTGCAGCATGATTACCTTAATATTTTTGAGAGATTGAAATTCTTATCGGGTACACAAGCGGAATTCTGCCCCCAAAACAATTATTATTGTGCAACGGCCCTGGCTGTGGAATGGGTTCTAAACGGCGGAGAAAACATTGTAGTCAGCTTTTGCGGCGGAGGAGGATTTGCGGCACTTGAAGAGGTGATAATGGCTCTTCGGATTACAAAACGTCATAAGCCGAATTTGGACCTATCTGTGCTAAGAGAGGTGAAAAAGCTTTATGAAGAGTTGTCCGGTATATCCATTCCGGGAAATAAACCAGTTATAGGTAACAGCATATTTGAGGTTGAATCAGGTATACATGTGGACGGCATATATAAAAACGGGGCGAATTATGAACCCTTTGAGCCCTCTGTGGTAGGTATGGAAAGAAAAATAGCTGTCGGTAAACACTCCGGAAGAACAACTATTGAAGTGAAACTGATGGAATTTGGACTGGTATTTCCAGCAGAAAAAATTCAGGAGCTTCTTCGAAATGCTCAGGATATGAGTATAGACCTTGGAAGAAGTATTTCCGATCAAGAATTTTATGAGCTTGCCTGTAATTTGACAAAATAGTAATATTTAGTTAATAATATCTGTTAATATAACAGATATACAGATCTGGTCAGAGGGGTGGGCTTGACTTGAAACAAAAGAAATATCTTATAGATACTACGCTTCGGGATGGAGAACAAAGCCCTGGTTTTGCTTTTAGCATGGAGCAGAAGGTAGGGTTAGCGGTATTGCTGGACGGGGCGGGGATATATCAGATAGAAGCCGGAATTCCTGCAATGGGAGATTATGAGAAAGCTACAATATTAAGAATTCTGGAGAACAGAAAAAATGCCCGGATTTCAACCTGGAACAGAATGAACCGGGAGGATATTCTGCATTCCTTTGACTGTCATCCGGATATTATACATATCAGTGCTCCCATGTCTTATGTTCATATATACTCCAAATTGAAAAAAAACAAAGGGTGGCTACAGAAAAACCTTCAGGATTGTGTCAACCTGGCCCTGGATAAGGGGTATGCCGTGACTGTCGGTTTTGAAGATGCATCACGGGCCGATATAACCTTTATGATTGTTGTAGCTGAAATGCTTAAGGAGATGGGAGTATTGAATATAAGATATGCCGATACCGTAGGAGTCCTGACACCGTCGAGGGCATATCAGGCTGTAAGTGAAATAAGGAGTCATACCGGAATAGCTATAGGAATACACGCCCATAACGACTTGGGTATGGCTGTGGCAAATTCTTTGGAGGCTGCAAGAGCAGGGGCAGATTATATTGATACAACACTTTTAGGTATTGGTGAACGGGCCGGAAACTGTGACTTAAATCATTTTATTTCAGCCAGCGAACACATATTTGACCTGGGGCTCAGTCATAATGAGGCCTGTATTTTAAAAGAAAAAGGCAGGGAGATTATTTTCAGAAATAAACTTTAGCCTGTAGAGTTCATGCACGAAGCCATATATTTGACCAACAATTCTTAATAATATTGGGGAGGTGAATACCATGGACCTATCACCGCTTTTCATATCACTGAAGGTTGCTTTAACAGCTACTTTGATAACAATTTTTTTTGGAACAGCTGCTGCACGCTTCGTATTAAAAATAAAAAGATTTAAGGGCATAATTGATGGATTATTTACACTCCCCATGGTATTGCCTCCCACGGTTGTAGGATTTTTTCTGCTGGTTCTGCTTGGAAAAAGCAGTCCTACTGGAAAACTACTGATGAACCTGAATATCAATGTTGTTTTTACATGGGTAGGGGCTGTAATAGCCTCTGCTGTTGTTTCATTTCCATTGATGTACAGGACGGTAAGAGGAGCCTTTGAGCAATTTGACGTAAATATTATTTATGCTGCCAGAACTCTTGGAATGGCCGAAAGCAAAATATTTAGGGCAATTGTGCTTCCTAATATCGTACCCGGTTTGATTGCTGGAACAATCCTTTCCTTTGCAAGAGCGTTAGGGGAATTTGGTGCAACCATGATGCTTGCTGGAAACATACCTGGTAAGACACAAACCATGTCTGTGGCTGTATATTCGGCTGTTCAGTCTGGAGACAGCGGTACCGCCTACAAATGGGTTGCCGTAGTATGTGCAATGTCTTTTACCGCTATGATTTTAATGAACTTCTGGAATGGAAGACAGTTTAAAAAGACCGCGAAACGGGGTGATATTTGATGTCCCTCTTTGTAGATATCAAGAAAAAAGTTGACAATTTTACACTTGAAGTCAAATTTAATACAGATAATAAAATATTGGGGCTGCTGGGTGCCTCGGGCTGTGGCAAGAGTATGACCCTTAAGTGCATTGCGGGGATAGAGGAGCCTGATGAAGGTAGAATTATACTTGAAGACAGGGTTTTGTTCGATTCCGATAAAAAAATAAACCTGCTGCCCCAGCAAAGAAAGGTGGGCTATCTTTTTCAGAACTATGCACTCTTTCCAAATATGACTGTGAAGGAAAATATAGAAGCCGGGGTAAAAGGTAACAAGGCTGAAAGAGAGAAAATTGTCAGAGAAAAAATTGAGATGTTTTTCTTGAAAGGCCATGAATACAAAAAGCCCCATCAGCTTTCTGGCGGACAGCAGCAAAGAGTCGCACTGGCCAGAATCCTGGCGGCAGAACCCGAGGTGGTTTTGTTGGATGAACCCTTTTCAGCGTTGGACAGTAATTTGAAATGGAATCTGGAGCAAGAGTTGATGGAGCTGCTGTCAACGTACTCCGGTAAAGTTTTACTGGTTTCACACAACAGAAATGAAGTATACCGTTTTTCTGAAACCATAGCTGTACTGGCTGCCGGAAAAGTTGAAACCTTTTGTACCAGGCAAGAACTGTTTGACAATCCTGTAACAGTGGCTGCGGCACAGCTTACAGGTTGTAAAAACATATCCCGGGCAGAGAAATTAACCAACCACACTCTTTATGCAGCTGATTGGGGTATTACACTTTATTCTAATAAAAAAGTACCTGATCATATAACTCATGTAGGCATGAGAGCTCATTATATAAAGTATTTTGATAATACTGACTTTACCAATACAATAAACTGCAGGGTTTCAAAGATTATCGAAAATCCTTTTTCATATATTATCATGCTAAATAATTTGCAAAACAGAGACAAAAAAGAGATCAGCAAAATAAGATGGGAAGTGGATAAGGAGGAATGGGACAATATAGGTACTAATAAAGAAACCATAAGGCTGGTCTTTGACCCAGATAAGTTACTTCTGCTGTCTTAGTCACAATTTGGGTTCAGCCATATATGGAAATATTTATTAACTCAACACTATATGGTAGCTTGTTAAGTGCCAATATTTCTCAAAATAACGGGAAATTTAATATGCTCCCGTTGACAGCAGGATAAAAGCATATCCCTCAAAAGCTATTCTATGTAGGACTGGCTTATTTCTACAAAAGATAACACGAAATTAACAGAGTATCTTCAAGAAATTTACATTAGTCTCCTAATATAATTAGAGAAAAATATATTAGGAGGTGCAGTTTTGAAAACCAAAAAATTAAGAGGCTTTTTATGTGTATTTTTAGTACTTGCCATCATATTTACAATGCAGCCGGTAGCGGTTTGGGCAGAAACTCAGGTCGAAACGGTAGCACAATGGGATTTTACCACTGATCCAAATCCAGATAATTTAACTGAAATTCCAGCCACCGGAGGAACGGATAGAGGTGCTTACCTTACCACATCCCTGGGAAAACCCATTGACGGTTATACATCTGGGAGCAAATCCATCTATGTAAATGGTTGGGATAATGGTGAAAACACCAAGTACTGGGAAATAACCCTTTCAGCAAAGGGCTATGAAAATCTAAAAATATCCTTTAGCAGCTTTAGTTCAGGGACGGGACCCAGAGATTTCAAACTACAGTACAGCACTGATAATTCAAACTTTTACGACGTTCAAAATGGGGCCTACAAAAACGGTTCAAATTCGGGCGCACCTTCTAAACTTAATCTAATACTGCCAGCAGAAATTAATAATATTCAAAATATAAAACTGAGATTCTTGCAAACAAGTAATATTTCTGTCAGGGCAGGAACTGACAAATACAGTGCAACTGAACAGATTTCATCTACAGGAACCTCACGTTTATTTAATATTTTGATTCAAGGTAATAAAACTTCCGGTAATGAACAGCCTCCTGAGGAGGAAACGGGCTTAGTAACAGCATATCCTGAAAATGGAGCCGTAATCATTGGCGGAAGCTCTGTAACACTGACAACAGTGACTTCCGGAGCAGCGATACAATATACCTTGAATGACGGACCTCAGCAGCTGTTGAGTACTACTGCCAGGGCAATAACAATCAATGAGTTCCGCCCGCCCGATAACACTGCTGTTATAAAGGCAAGAGAAGTTATAGGTAATGTTTATGGCACTGAAAGTACTTTTATATATAAGCAGGCCCAGGTGGCAAAAGTATCAGCCACCCCTTCAGGAAAGGTCCCGGCCGTAACACAGATAGCACTTTCAAGTGAAACTCAAGGGGCGGAAATAAGCTATACTCTTATTACCAAAGCAGGACAGGCAGATGAAAATCCTCAATCTGAAAAGGTATACAGCGGTCCAATTACTTTGGATAAGGAAATGCTTCCTGTGAGGCTTCAAGCTGTAGCAAAACTTAGGGGTTATCTGGACAGTACAATTGCAACGTTTGATTACAGTCTTGAGGAGGGTTCTGGAAATGAGCAGGTTTACTTCGGACAGATCCATTCCCATACAAATCAATCAGACGGCTCAGGGTCTCTGACTGATGCCTATGAGTATGCAAAAAATATCGCGAAACTGGACTTTTTCGCTGTGACCGATCACTCCAATTACTTTGATTCAACAAGCTCACCGGTTGAATATTCAAGCAGCAGTTCAAATTCAAAATGGCAGCAGTGTGTGGCAGCCGCAGATGCAGCGGCTTCAGATTCCTTTGTTGCCTTATACGGCTATGAAATGACCTGGACGGGCAAGGTAGGGCATATCAACACCTTTAATACCAATGGTTTTGTAAGCAGAAACAATCCTAAATATACATCCAGCTTCGAAGGAATGAAGAACTATTATAAACTGCTTAAAGAAATCCCGCAGTCAATATCACAATTTAATCATCCCGGAAAGACCTTCGGTGATTTCAATAATTTTTCAGATTATGACGAAGCAATAGATAAACAGATTTCTTTAATCGAGGTAGGAAACGGTGAAGGTGCAATCGGCTCGGGAGGCTACTTTCCATCTTACGATTACTACAATAAAGCTCTTGACAAGGGCTGGCATCTTGCACCAACAAACAACCAGGACAATCATAAGGGCCTGTGGGGTACTGCAAATACCGGAAGAACAGCAGTTGTAACCGACAACTTTTCAAGGGCTGGCATATATGATGCTTTAAAAAATATGCATGTATATGCTACAGAAGATTCAAACTTACGGATTAAATATACGGCGAATAACCGGCCCATGGGAACAATCCTGCCTGTTGATACCGAACAGCTGAGCATTAGTGTTGATTTATCCGATTTAGATACTTCCGATTATATTGGAACGGTATCCCTGGTAACAAATGGCGGAGAAGAGAGCAATGTTCAGACTTTTGAATCAAATAATGCTGTTTACTCCGTTAAAATAGATAATCCCTCAAAAGGCTACTACTATATAAAAGTAGTTGAGGCAGACGGAGACATTGCCGTAACAGCTCCGGTATGGATTGGGAACGTAGAAAAGGTTGGTATTTCTTCGTTTACCTCGAATGTATCCATGCCTGTAGCCGGTGAAACGCTGGAGTTATCCACCGAAATATTCAATAATGAGGCTGCGGCTGTCAATATAGATTCTATCATATATAAAATCGGTGACAGTGTAATTGCAACGGGCAAGACGGGACAGCCCCTTAACTCCCTGGAAACCCTTAAAGATACTGTCTCTTATACTCCTAATGCCGCCGGGACATATATAATCCAGGTGGAGGCAGCAGCGACACTAAACGGCATTACAAAAATATATACCGAAGCAATTAATCTTGACGTAAGGGATGCCTCTAAACTTATAAATCTTGGGGTAGATGCCTCACATCTTAATGAATATGTGGCGGGAAACTATGCCAACAGCATGACAAACTTTTCAAAGCTTGCCGAGGATTATGATGTACGTCTGGTCGAAATTAAGGAGGGTATTACTTCTGAAAAGCTCTCAAACTTGTCAGGGCTTATTTTAACTCCTCCAAACAGAAAAACAAATATTGGAGCTCTGGGCGAATATTCAGCTGAAGAACTGGAAGCTATAAAAGCCTTTGCAGCTGAGGGAAAAACCTTGATAGTATGCGGTCTGGCAGACTATGGTGATGGTAAAAATCCAGAACAATACCACACTGCCTATCAACAGAATAAAATTCTTGAAGCAATAGGTGCAAAGGCTCGTATAGTTGATGATGAGGTAATTGATAAAACCAATTACGAGTCTCAAAACTACAGGCTTCGCTTTAAAAATTATAATATGAATAGTGAATATAACAGGGGAGTAATGCCGGAACAGGAGTACAGCTTCTACAGCGGTGCGTCGGTTTATATCAAGGATGCCGATAAAACAGCTGTAACTACCATTATAGCAGCCCATGATACTTCCGAGAGTCTTGACTCGGACAAAGATGGTAAGGGTGGTATCGGTAACCCAATAAATAAAGGCAGTATACCTGCTCTTACGGTAGAAACTCTGGAAAGCGGAGCAAAGATTATTGTTGCCGGCACTGTCTTTATGTCCAACTTTGAAGTACAGGCAACAATAGATAACTCCTCGCAGCTTAACTTCAGCAACTATAATATATGCGAGAATATTGTTCAGGCTATAGCCCCTCAGATAATAACTTCTATCAGACAGGTTCAGTCAGAGAATGATGGTGAAAAGTTTACCATAGAGGGCATTGTTACATCAAATTCAAGCGGGTATGACAAAGAAACAGCTTTCTTCGATTGTATTTATATTCAGGATGATACTGCCGGAATAAATTTGTTCCCAGTATCGGGAGACTATAAAGTGGGGCAGAAGGTTCGAGTCAAAGGAATTGTAGGAGGCTATCAGGGAGAAAAACAGCTGACTGTTGAAAAAATAGATTTAATCGACAGTACTATTAACCCAATAACTCCAGTGAGTATAACTACATCCGATGCTAATGAAGACTCAAACAGGGGAAAACTGGTCAGAGTTAGCGGTAACGTCAGGTCTGTGGGAATGTCAAACGGAATAATAGAATCCATAACTGTCAACGATGGTACCGGAGATGTCAGAGTATTCATTGACGGTTATATTAACCCATCGGTAAAGCTCGATTTTGTTAAAGAAGGACAAAAAATTACTGCTATAGGTCTATGCTCCGTTGATACCCTTGGTAAAAGGATCAGAGTACGGGACAGAAGGGAGATAACATAAGCTGCTGTTACCACTGTTATTAACATTCTTCATACAAATGACAGTCACGGACGTGTTTATCCTGATCCTAACAACAAGGGTATGATAGGTATTGATAAAATTGCAGCTATAAAAAAAGCTACACGGAATGCATTACTGGTTGATGCCGGAGACACTCTTCACGGTCTGCCCATTGCAAATACTACACAGGGCTCAAACATTATTGAGCTCATGAATTTGGCCGGCTACGATGTAATGACTCCCGGCAATCATGATTTTAATTACGGAAGCGATAAGCTTAAGGAATATGCAGAAGCAGGAACTACCCGGTTCAATATTATATCCTCCAATATTGTAAATAAAGCGGATGGTTCACTTTGGCTGCCGTCAACGGCTATAAAGACCATTAACGGCATAAAAATAGGCTTCTTTGGATTAACAACAACAGATACAACCATAATGACAAATCCATCTAATGTATCCAGTCTGGAATTTGAGGGTTATTTGTCATCTGCCCGGAAAGCCATAGATAATCTGAAGGCTGAAGATGTTGATGTTATTATTGGTTTGACACATATCTCACGACCATTTGTAAAGGAACTTGCAAAGCATCTTGCTGGGGATGTGGATGTAATTATTGACGGGCACGACCATTTGAGTACAAAGGATAGTGAGTCAGGTGTGTTGATAGCAGGTTCAGGTCAGTATGAAGAAAATCTGGGAAGTATATCATTAATACTTAATCAGGATAAAGACATAATCCAGAAAGATGCGAAACTTATTCAGAAAGCAGATACCGAGAATATAATACCGGATTCTGACGTTAAAGCCAGAGCTTCAACCATGATGGAACTGGTTAATACTTTGTTCAGTCAGAAAATCGGAACCTCTGAAGTGTTGCTCAGTAGTGAAAGAGGAAGTTTTTCCGGAGGACAAATCACAAATGGTGTTAGAAACTCCGAAATGCCTTTGGGTAATCTGGTTGCAGATGCCATAAGAAGTATCCTTGAAGTAGATTTGGCCATAACAAACGGGGGAGGCTTGAGAGCCGACATAAAAATCGGAGATATTACGGCTGGAACTTTAAATTCAGTGCTTCCCTTCGGCAACTATGGAGTCATAAAGGAGGTAACGGCTAAACAGTTAAAGGCCATTCTTGAACACGGTTTGTCGGATGCACCGGTTCCTATAGGGAAATTTCCGCAGATATCAGGTATGAGGATTGAATTCAATCCTAACGCCCCGGCGGGTTCCAAAGTCACTAAAATTACCGTTGGAAATACTATTCTCAACTTAAACGATGCAACAACAAAGTACAAGTTGGCAACCAATGATTTTATGGCAAACGGCGGAGATGGCTACGCTTCAATAAAAGAGCTTAAAACCCTTATTGAGGGAGATTCTCTGGATGTGGTTCTTGAGAAATATGTTAAGAGCCTTCCAGAGGTAAAAATAACAAAAGCTTATGAGAATATTCAGGGAAGAATACTGGCGGTGAAGCCAGTAGAAAATCTTACGGATAATCCGACGCAAAATCCGGTCACAGGAGGTTCATCACAAAGCAGCTGGACACCCGCTCCAACAGCACCTCGTATTGAAGCTAACGGCACCTCGGCTTTTATTAAGTTAAACCTGAATAAAACCACCGCTGAAGCACAGTTTAAGCTTACAGCTCTAAACGCCAAGGACCTTATTGAGCATGCTATAACCTCTGGTGCCGGAAATGATGTGACTAATGACGTGACTATAGAGATAAAAGGACAACTGGAAGACGGCACAAGAAATGTATGTATTCAAATAGAAAACAGTATATTTAAAAGGCTATCAACAGAAACCAATGCAGGACTAAGGATTGATACAGGATTAGCGGTTATAGAATTAAGCAATCAGGCCATTGACAATATATATACATCGAATAAGGGCAGGGATATCAGCTTCCGGGTGGAGCAAGCTGCAAGGGATTCCCTGACGGAAGAGATAAAAGATATAGTTGGGGACAGGCCGGTATATGATATAACAATAATGGCCGGAAATAGCCGAATAACTGATTTTGGTGGTGAAGCTCTGAGGGTTTCCATTCCATATGCTTTAAAACAGGACGAAAACCCCAATGCTGTAGTAGTGTTCTATATAGATGAAAAAGGTAGGGCAGTACAGGTTACAGGCGTATACAACAAGGCCACAGGTAAAGTTGAACTTGTGACAAATCACTTGTCCAGATATGCAATAGGTTATAAGTATATTCAATTCAGTGATATATGGTATAGTTCAGCCCAAAGTGATATTGAGTTTGTTTCAGCACGAGGACTTATGACCGGAATTGGTAATGGAGAGTTTGGAACTGACAGGGCTATGACTCGAGGAATGCTTGTTACTGTGCTTGGAAAGCTGGCAGGAGCAGAACCTGTTGGTGCAGCTGACTTTAATGATGTGGCTCCTGACAAA
>JAEYWA010000158.1 GCA_023431385.1 Bacillota bacterium
TCTCCTCCATTTGAAAAGCAAATTTGACAAAGGGGTGCAGCTCTCTAACTTCAGGTATTCTTATAATTGTGTGGTTGTAGCAAACGGGGTATAGAGAAGGGGCTGCTGCCAAATTTTTTATTTTGCAACAGCCCCTTCTCATAGTATCCTTGTAATAGTTACTCCAAATACATTTTTAAATGTTTTAAATAATGATTAGCCTCTCTAAGAACATGATCACTCAACAACGGTAAAATAATTGATCGTACATTACAGGCTAATATGCCTTCTGTACCCTGCTCCTTAAAATTTCTGATGTCTGCGGTCGCAGTAGCACTTCTTCGCGTAACCTGGGGCAGAAGTTCCAGATTCTGATAGGCTTCTCTTGCAGCATTAGTTAACTCAGCAAAAGTATCGGCGAAGCTGTTGGCTTGTGTAATTAGTTCTTCCTCTGAAGGGTCCAGCATTCCCCTAATGAATTTAGCATGCTCTCCCATAATATTATTCCAAAAAGCTTCCTGCATTGCAGTTTTATCAGCCCCTTCAAAAATATTCTCTCTTCTCTGCAGCATCTGAAGGTGCTGTAAGTACTCTTCGGCTTCTCGTGTCACATGGTCCAGCATTAATGGATAAATATAGGTAAACAATTTGCAGTCAAGAACGTTTTGAAGTACTCCTTTTTGAGTTTTAATTGCGGTATTTAAAAGGGTAATAATTTTGATGTTCAACATATCTATAGTATTCTCATCAGCCAGAAGCTTTCTGCTGTTTGGGTAATTAAGCAGCCGTATTTCCTTGAGGGTTATATCTGTGTCAATCGGCAGCCCTGTATACTCCATTGTCTTTAACTCAGCTCTATAGGTAAATTCTGTCACAATATCTCCTGCTGATATTGTTTTAGCATCAATTGTACCTTTCGCAAGAATAACTGTTTCACCCAGTAATTCTTCAAACATTTCCTTCATTTTCATTAGACCCGGAACCATATCTGCATTCTTTAACGTTAATGCAGCCGATGCGAATATAATATGTTCCTTCATGATTCTCAGGAAAAAAAGATTAGTTTCCAGCGATTGCTTGATATATTCCGCTGTTGTCAGCATAATTCCCCTCCATTACTCATACCCAAATATTCAATACTATATGATATGTGGACTCTTCAATATGGGGAACCCGTATAAGTTTACAACGTTATCTGTGCAAGCACCGGGCTTATCAATCGGGCTTCCTGACATTTACCCGTACAGTGCTTTCATCAGCTGGTGTGCACAGGCTATGCTGTACACACCATACTACTGCAAAAGAACCCCATACCGATTAAGTATGAGGTTCTTTATATTATCCCTTTAACACTGTCTTTCCCATGAGGAACTTATCAACTTCTCTTGCTGCCAGCTTCCCTTCCTGAATAGCCCAGACTACAAGGCTCTGCCCTCTTCTCATGTCTCCAGCAGTAAATACCTTGTCAACATTAGTTTGGAAATCTTCATATTCTGCTTTAATATTGCTTCTGGGATCTCTTTCAAGCTTGAGCTCGTTTGGTATGGTATCCTCGGGACCCAGGAAACCCATTGCCAGCAGTATCAAATCAGCCTTCCAAACCTTTTCACTGCCTGGTACTGGCTGAGGCCCGAACCTTCCCTGTGCGTCCTTACCCCAGGTAACTTCAACAGTATGAACCTCTGTAACCTCACCCTTATCATTACCAACTATTTTAGTAGTATTAATGAGGTAATTTCTTGGGTCCTTACCCGCAACAGCAATGGCTTCCTGCTGTCCGTAGTCGACCTTCAGCTTTTTGGGCCATTCGGGCCAGGGATTTGAATTGGATTCCCTTTCCTTTGGAGGCTCAGGCATTATTTCAAATTGATAAACACTCTTACAGCCATGTCTTAAGGATGTAGCCACGCAGTCTGTTCCGGTATCACCACCACCGATGATTATTACATTTTTATCTTTTGCACTGATGTAATTACCGTCCTGGTGTTTTGAATCCAGAAGGCTCTTTGTGTTTGCCTTAAGGAAGTCAACTGCAAAATATATTCCTTTAAGGTCACTGCCAGGAACATTAAGTCCTCTGGCTTTTGTAGCTCCTCCGCACAGGACAACCGCATCATAACTCTCCACCAGCTCCTGAGCACTAATATCCTTACCAATCTCAGTATTCACAACAAAATTTATTCCTGCTTGTTTCATCAGGTCTACTCTTCTCTCAACTATACCCTTGTCGATTTTAACATTTGGTATGCCATACATCAGAAGTCCGCCAGGCCTGTCATTTCTTTCATATATAGTAACATCATGTCCTACATAATTAAGAAAATATGCCGCTGATAAGCCCGAAGGGCCTGAACCTATAACAGCAACCTTTTTGCCTGTAGGCTGACACTTCTTTATTTCTACCCAGCCCTCGGCAAAGGCCCTTTCAATTATTTCATATTCTATTTCATGTATTGTAACAGATTCCATATTGTAGCCTTCAGTACATGAACCCTCACAAGGAGCTGGGCACACTCTTCCTGTAAATTCCGGAAAAGGGTTTGTCCTGATAAGCCTCTTATATGCTTCCTTCCACTGTCCCTTGTACACCAGGTCATTCCACTCTGGAATAAGGTTATGAACTGGACAGCCGGCTGCCATACCGTTTAAAAGGACTCCTCCATGGCAAAAAGGAATTCCGCAGTTCATACATCTTGCCGCCTGAGTTTTTATTACCTCAGGATCACGGTCAATGCGGATCTCATCCCAGTCTCCCAACCTTTCCTCAGGCGGTCTTTTTTTTGGATCTATTCTATCATATTCTAAAAAACCAGTTGCTTTTCCCATATAAATCTCCTATCCACACGCAATGCGCGTACACAAATAGTTATGAAAAGGCACAGAGTGGCTTTTCCCTGCGTGAAATGTACAATGACTTGCAAAATGAATTTTCCACGCTACTCTTAACTATTACTGCAAAACACGCAAAGCGGGTTATGCCTACGCGAGCTATTAATTTTTCAAGCTTTCTTCAAATGCCGCCATCAATGCCTCGTCTCCAACTAAACCTTTATTGTGAGCATTCTCGATGTTTTCAAGCATTATCTTGAAATCCTTCGGAATTACCTTGGTAAATCTCTGTGAATAATTCTGCCAGTCAGTAAGAACTCTTCTACCCAAAGGACTTCCTGTATATAAAACATGCTTTTCAATCATATCTTTTATATTGTTCAGTTCGGCTTCATTAGTTATCTTCTCCAGCAATACCATGGACTTATTGCAATATGCTTCGTCAAAATCCAGAACGTATGCTATACCACCAGACATACCTGCTGCAAAGTTTCTTCCGATTTTACCGAGTATTACAACTCTACCTCCGGTCATATATTCACAGCCATGATCTCCTACACCTTCGACAACAGCCTTAATACCGCTGTTTCTTACGCAGAATCTTTCGCCTGCAATACCGTTGATATAAGCTTCACCTTCAGTAGCACCGTAGAAAGCAACGTTACCTATAAGGATGTTTTTTTCAGGTTCAAAATCAGAAGCCTTTGGAGGATAAACAATTATTTTTCCGCCTGAAAGACCTTTTCCGATATAGTCATTTGAATCTCCCTCCAATTCAAGGGTCATGCCTTTTGGTATAAAAGCTCCGAAGCTCTGCCCGGCAGAACCAACAAAGTTCAGCTTGATGGTATCTTCCGGGAGACCTTCCTCACCGTATCTCTTGGATATTTCACTGCCAATTATCGTACCTACAACTCTGTCAACATTTTCAATCTTAAGCTTGGCCCTGATGGGTTTCTTCTCATCAAGGGCGTGCTTGCACATTCTGAGCAGCTTTTTGATACCCAGGGACTTATCCATCATGTGGTTCTGCTGCTGCATATTGTATCTGCCCACATCAGCACCAGCATATGGCTGATAAAGTATTGCAGACAAATCAAGCTTGGATGCCTTCCAGTGCTTAACATTTTCTTTTGCTTTCAGTCTGTCTGTACGACCTACCATTTCATTTATTGATCTGAAACCCAGTTTAGCCATAATTTCACGCATTTCCTGAGCAATAAATCTCATAAAGTTTTCAACATATTCAGGTTTACCTGCGAAGTTTTTTCTAAGCCTTTCATCCTGAGTAGCTATACCTACCGGACAGGTATTAAGGTTACATACCCTCATCATTACGCAGCCCAGAACGATAAGAGGAGTAGTTGCAAAACCGAATTCCTCGGCTCCAAGCAGTGCTGCTATGACAACATCCTTACCGGACAGCAGCTTTCCGTCTGTCTCAAGCACAACTCTGTCTCTCAATTTGTTAAGTACCAGGGTCTGATGAGTTTCAGCAAGTCCGAGTTCCCAGGGCAGACCAGCATTTTTGATACTGGTCCATGGAGACGCACCCGTTCCTCCATCATAACCGCTTATAAGAATTACGTCAGCCTTACCCTTTGCAACACCTGCTGCTATTGTTCCTACACCGACCTCGGAAACCAGTTTTACATTAATTCTTGCTTTATTGTTGGCATTCTTCAGGTCATGTATCAGCTCAGCCAAGTCCTCGATTGAATAAATATCATGATGAGGAGGTGGTGATATCAGATCCACACCCGGTGTCGAATGCCTTACCTTCGCTATTTCAGGGTAGACCTTACGTCCCGGCAGCTGTCCGCCTTCACCGGGTTTTGCACCCTGAGCCATTTTTATCTGGATTTCCTCAGCATTTGCAAGATAATTACTGGTTACACCGAAGCGTCCCGAAGCAACCTGCTTTATAGCACTCTTCTTGGAGTCCCCGTTGGGCAATTTCTTAAATCTTTCAGGATCCTCTCCACCTTCACCGGTGTTGCTCTTTCCACCCAGCCTGTTCATTGCTACGGCAAGACATTCGTGGGCTTCCTTACTGATGGAACCGTAAGACATAGCTCCGGTCTTAAATCTCTTAACAATTGAATCAACTGATTCAACCTCTTCAACGGGTATAGTATCACCTATATTATAATTGAATTCAAGAATGCTTCTAAGTGTAACAATTTCTTCATCGTTTATTTTTTTGGAATACTTTTTGAAGAGCTGGTAGTCTCCTTCACGACAGGCCTTCTGAAGCATATAGATGGTTTCCGGGTTGTACATGTGAACTTCCCCGTCCTCCTTGGATTGGAAGGTTCCTCCAACCTCAAGAGTGTCGCTGTAAGGGGATTGAACATAAGCACTCTCATGCCTCATACGATTTTCCATAGCTACTTCTTCAATACCAATACCTTCAAGTCTTGATGGAGTCAGGGTGAAATACCTGTCCACAAGATCTTTTTTGAGTCCTACTGCTTCGAAGATTTGGGCACCCTGATAGCTACGCATGGTTGAAATACCCATCTTGGTTAGTACCTTCAAAACTCCCTTTACCGTACCTTTAATAAAGTTTTTCTTTGCTTCCTCATAGGTTAAAGAACCTAGCAAGCCTTTCTCTGAAAGATCCTTTATGGTTTCATATGCCAGGTACGGATTTACAGCAGTAACACCGTAACCTATAAGAGTACAGAAATGGTGTACCTCTCTTGGTTCTCCGGATTCCAGAACTATACCTACACTTGTTCTTATTTCTCTTCTGATCAAATGGTGGTGTAGACCTGAGGCTGCCAATAGCGCCGGAATAGCAGCATACTCGCTGTCAACTCCCCTGTCGGAGAGAACAATAATGTTTGCACCTTCACTTATGGCTTTATCTGCTTCCTTAAATATTTGTTTTATTGCTTTTTCCATTGCCTTTGGGCCCTCTGCCACTTTATACAGCATGGAAATAGTGGTTGCCTTGAAGTGCTCGTTATTTAAATTTTTAATTGTACTTAATTGATCATTTGTTAATATTGGATGATCAAGGAATATACTTGCTGTTTTTTCCTTGTCAGGTTCCAGCAGGTTACCTGCAGTTCCAAGCAGAATACTGCTGGAGGTAACTATTTCTTCTCTGATACCGTCAATAGGAGGATTTGTTACCTGGGCAAAGAGCTGCTTAAAGTACATATACAACATCTGAGGCTTCTCAGAGAGTACCGCAAGAGGAGTATCCATACCCATTGCACCAACCGGATCAACACCCGAAGCTGCCATTGGCAGTACATATTTGTTAACATCCTCATATGTATACCCAAAGGCCTTTTGCTGCCGTAACAAATCTTCTCTTATCTTTTCTTCCTTATCTTTTATAACAGGCAAATCGTTGAGGTTGAATACATGCTTTTTAACCCAATCACCATATGGATGCATTTTAGAAACACTTTCCTTTATCTCCTCATCGGAAATAATTCTTTGGGCCTTTGTATCAATAAGCAGCATTCTTCCTGGCTCAAGTCTGCCTTTGTATTCTACATTTTCAGGCTTGATATCAACAACACCGACTTCAGAAGCCAGAATTACCTTGTTATCCTTGGTTACGTAGTATCTTGAGGGGCGGAGACCGTTTCTGTCCAACATTCCGCCTATAATATCTCCATCTGTGAATGCCATTGCTGCCGGGCCATCCCAAGGTTCCATTATAAAGTTCTGGAATTCATAGAAATCCTTTTTAGTTTTGGACATCAGGTCATTCTTTTCCCATGGCTCCGGAATCATCATCATTATTGCCTGGGGAAGAGATTTTCCTGTAAGGTACATGAACTCAAGGCTGTTGTCAAACATGGAGGAATCGCTGCCGGTTTCATCAACGATAGGATAAATCTTGTTGATGT